>JBLNAS010000117.1:0-3219 GCA_050259475.1 Methylocystaceae bacterium | reverse complement strand
CGGTTGCGGTCATATATGCCGGTATTTAAGAAATCAGTTAATACGTTATTTGCATTGGAAGCGCACAATAATTTATTAATCGGAACCCCCATACGACTAGCGTAATATCCGGCCAGGATATTACCAAAATTACCGGTTGGTACGACAAAATTAATAGCGTCTCCGGGATTGATCTGGGCTGTGGCTACAAGATCGACATAGGCCGAAACGTAATAGACAATTTGCGGCAACAGGCGACCCCAATTAATGGAATTAGCCGAGGACATCGTAAGTCCAGCTGTCGCTAAACGTTCGATCAGAGACGGGTCACTAAATATACGTTTGACTCCCGACTGGGCATCATCAAAATTACCGATTACCCCGGCTACCATTACATTGTTGCCTTCCTGGGTTAGCATTTGTTGTTTTTGTACCTCACTTACACCATCCCGAGGGTAAAATACAAGGATTTGGGTGCCTTGCACATTTTTAAAACCTTCTAAAGCAGCTTTTCCAGTATCGCCAGAGGTGGCAACGAGAATAACCGTGTCAGTAGTGCTTCCAGTTTTCGCCTTACTGACTGTATGCAGTTGAGGCAATATCTGTAAAGCCATATCCTTAAAAGCTGAGGTAGGACCATGCCATAATTCCAAGATCTGAGTTCCAGGGCTAAGCTGCACCAAAGGTGCGATAGCCGGGTGATCAAAGCTATCAGGGTTATAGGCGGCATTGATACAGTTGGCTAGTTCATTACCAGAAAACTCGGGCAGAAATAACCCCATGATGCTTTGCGCGCGTTCTTGATAAGTGGTCGTTTGTAAATCTAACAAATCCGCCATCGATAGGACGGGGAAATATTCTGGAATCAATAAGCCGCCATCTGATGCCAGACCTTTTATTATGGCCTCGGGAGCGGTAACCTTGGCACTCTGCCCCCGCGTGCTGTTATAAAGCATAAATCAAAACCTCCCGCCAATTGCTATACCAAATATTTTACCAAAGTTTTAAAGAACCCATGCTCTGATCTAATTAGATAATGCCTAGTAGATGCCAAAAAGGTACGCTGACTAGTAAGGCGACAATTGAACCAACCATGTAAATCAGAGATAGACGACTAACTTGATTAAGGTTTACCACATCCCCGCCGGAAGCATAATGAGCGGTATATAAAATGGCGTTTTGATACGGTACAATCCAAGGATTAACCGAACAATAGACAATTGCCCCCACTATCCAGGGGTTGATACCAGCTTGATGGGCTAGTGGCATTAAAAAAACCATAAAGATACTGATATAGGCCATTTCTGAAACAATGATCATCCGCACTAAATAAGTAATTAGTGCGAGTACGATTATAAATAAATATATATTAGCTGCAAAGTGTGCGATCAAGGGGTAGAAGATAGATACCAACCAGGCATTGATGCCTAACTGAGCAAAAACCAAGCTAAGATTAAGAATAATCCCAATAAAAACTAGTGAGTCCCAGGGGATGCTAGCTCGAAAACCATCGCGGGGTAGTATATCAAGACTAATTAGCAAACTTAAGCTTAGTAAAGCCACCATTACCGCTGACAAATGATGCCAAGGTTCCGTAGCCCACAATAGAAAGGTAATCCCCATAACTAGCATAGTTATTTTCTCGTTCCTACTGAGCGGTCCCGGGGGAAGGTTGGCTGGGGAATTAACCTGAGGTGGGTGTTCCGGACGGTAAAGGTATAAGATCCCGCCATAGGTAAATAAGGTCAGCATTATGCCCCAGGGTAGCATGCACAAAAACCAGTAGGCTAAGCCGAACTTCTGCTGTATTGCGGCCGGGAAAAATCCCTGAATCAGATATCCATTAACTGAAGCAGTTAAGAAGACGGGCCCCATATTACAAACTCCGCGGTACATAGCAGTAAATATACCAGTAGCACCCTGGCTTTGCTTATCATAACCCATGGTGTCGCTCATAGTGGTAGATAATGGTGCTAACATGGCTACTTTAGCGTTCATACTGGGAACAAAGGGGGCGGTAAGAAAGCCTACCCCGAGTAATCCCATAACTTGGCCACGATAGGTGGCAGGAAAGAGGCGGATAATACTACGTGCCATACGCGTCAATAGTCCGCTATGGGCGATGGCAGCACCCAGGCCGAGGGAAGCCATTAAAAGCCACCAAGTGCTACTGGAAAAGGAGTTAAACGCGGTGGTAAACGGTACTAGGTCGAGGAGGACAAACAGGGTACACATAAGAAGAGCGGTAACATATTCCGGTAACACCTCAAAGACCCACCAGATTATCGCCCAAATCACTATGCCCAAAGCCTGCATGGAAGCTGGCTGAAGTTGGCCTGGCGGTGATGAATAAGCTATCCAGATACCAGCGATGATGCCCAATCCGGCCTTTAGGTAGTATAAATATTTTGCTGAGTTGGAGATAGCATACATTAAGAAAAACCCCTAAGTAAAAATATATGTTCCTATATTAACGCTTTTCATTGGCTTTGGGGTGTATACTTGACGCCAAAAGGTTGGCTCTTAAAAAAAACAATCCCCGCTTATTAAGGCGAGGATTGCTTTATGCTGCTAGGTGAGGTATATCATTACGGTGATTAGATTTGCTGGTGATAGCAGGTGAGGTTAACTGGTTCTTATTTTTAAACCCTAATAGGAATTGGTAAGGAACTAGGTTAGCCAGGCTATTTTGGGCCCATCTTATAACGGCATAGACCAAAGCGGCGGTAAAAATAGCTATTGCTGAGATTAGCAAAGAACCGATAGCAATAAGTATAATTTTAATTATAGATAGCAACACGAATAACCAGGGACCTAACCAGGATAGCTGACTGGTGAAGTTCTGATTAAACGATGGGTTCATAATGAAATCAAACATCGGGTGTTACCCCCTTTATTTGCCGAATTAAATCCTATATGCACATCATACAGAACATATGTTCGATTGTCTAGCATTAAGATAATATTTCTCTAAATTAATACACTTAGGGGAAATAAAACCTTGCGCTTAGTTCCTGCCATTCCCATAAAACATAGTACATGTATCGAAAAAATAATTGTAGATTGAAGGCAGGGGAGTGGATATGACGTCAATACTAGTGAGATATAAAAGAGGTGGGGTGATAATAATTGCGACGCGTTGGCTCAATTACCTCCGGAATTGGCTTAATAGCTTTGGGGATTTTTTTAGTCGGGCAGATAATATTTCCGTTGGATCCCAACTTTTACAATCCCCTGCGC
>JBLNAS010000116.1:0-2677 GCA_050259475.1 Methylocystaceae bacterium | reverse complement strand
GGTTATAATCAGTGCTAGCTGCCGTGATCTTAATGGCAAGTAGTTTTAGCTCACTTTCCTTGGCGCTAACCAGGGCATCAATTTGGTCATATTCTCGCTGTTCCTTAAAAGTGAACCTTTTACGATTTGAAGTTTGGTTATCCGATTTGGTCTCCCGCACCCATTCGGATTTTTTGGAGTGGGGTTTAGCAAGTGAAGTGCCAACGTCCTTGGGGTTATTATCTTTGACCGACTCTCGATAATCAGAATAGTTACCCGGGAAATCGATAATCATTCCATTCCCCAGGTAAGCAAAAGTCTTTAACGTGGTGCGATCTAAAAAATAGCGGTCATGGGAGGCTATAATTATCGCTCCAGGGAAATCATCAAGGTAATCCTCTAATACCGTAAGGGTCTCAATATCTAAATCATTAGTAGGCTCATCCAGAATCAGAACATTGGGGGCTTCCATTAGTATACGAGCTAAATAGAGCCGACGTTTTTCTCCACCTGAAAGCTTGTTAACCGGAACCCATTGTAATTCTCCCGGGAATAAAAAACGTTCTAACATCTGGGACGCACTAATGGTTCCACCTCCAGCCAATGGCAAGTATTCTGCTATCTCTTTTATATAGTCGATAGCGCGTTGGCTTTCATCTAATTCCGGGGTTTCCTGAGTAAAGTAGCCGACTTTAACGGTCTTTCCTCTTTTTACTTCCCCGGCATCTGGCTCCATCTTACCTATAATAATATTGAGCAGGGTAGATTTACCGATCCCGTTGGGACCGACAATACCGATACGATCATCTCTTAAAAGAACATAACTAAAATCAGTTATATAGTTTTCGCCGGCAAAACTCTTACTGATATGCTCTAGCTCAATTACCTGCTTACCTAGGCGACTCGAAACAGTTCCTAATTCCAATTTACCTTCTGGTAGGGGAGCGACACCTTCCTGTAACTGCTCAAACCTTTGAATACGAGCCTTCTGTTTTGTGGTACGAGCACGGGGCCCTTTTCTTATCCATTCCAGTTCTTTACTAAGCAAACGTTGCCTTTTTCTTTCGGAAACCTGCGCTTGTTCTTCACGCTCCAGTTTTGTCTGCAGGAAGTAACCATAATTACCAGCGTAACTATAAAGAGAACCCTGTTCTAGCTCCAGGATTCTTCCTACCACCCGGTCAAGAAAATAACGGTCATGGGTTACCATGATCAAGGCACCCTTGCGCCGTTTCAAGTATTGTTCCAACCAATCAACTGTATCGTTATCAATATGGTTAGTCGGTTCGTCAAGGACTAATAAATCAGCCGGGGTAATCAGAGCACTTGCAAGGGCTACTCGTTTCTTCTGACCACCAGACAAAGTACCGATCCGAGCATCGAACTGGTATATACCTAATCGAGTTAGAACTGACTTCGCTTCACTTTCTAACTGCCAGGCATCCAGGCTGTCCATCTGTTCACATAAAGCTATAAGCTGTCTTTGTAAATCTTTATCATCAGGGCGGGCATTGAGGCAATCAGTGGCTTCTTCATAACGGCGGAGTACCTGCATTACCGGTGAGCTACCTTTAAAAACCTGCTGCAAAACGGTGGCGTTGTCATCCATATAAGGATTTTGCAGTAAATATTCAATGGTGATCTGGTTACCCTTGATAATACTGCCCTGGTCAGGGGGTTCGAGCCCCACGATGACTCGCAAAAAGGTAGACTTACCAGTCCCATTTACGCCCAAGAGGCCGATTTTATCATTTTCATCTATACCAAAGTTAACTGCCGAAAACAGTACTTTCTCGCCATAGGACTTACCTAGATTCTCAACTGATAATATATTCATAAAAATGGCCTTCCCTTTGTCTTCTCTTCATTAATTATAGCGAAACTATAGGTTGCTTACGAAAGCATTTCACCCTCCGGGATTTAATAATACTAGCATAGGGTAGAGTAAAATAGAAAATAGCTCGCTTAAGTAAAACGCTTGTTTACCACTCACCAAGTAGTTTAATCTTTATATAACTCGGGTATTTATTATGAACAGAGGAGTTTAATATGATGAAAAAGAGTTATCTAATAATTGGAGTGCTAGTTCTAGTCGCACTAATTACCATGGGTATGTACAATGGACTGGTTACAATGAGAGAAAATGTCGATGGTAAGTGGAGTCAGGTAGAAAACCAGCTGCAAAGGCGGTCAGATCTGATTCCGAATCTGGTTGAAACCGTAAAAGGTTTCGCGGCTCAGGAAAAACAGATTTATACCAGTATTGCTGAAGCTAGAAGCAAGCTGATTAATGCAGGAACTGTGCCCGAAAAGGCTGCTGCTAATGATCAGCTAAGCTCCAGTTTATCGCGTCTATTAGTGGTAGTAGAAAACTACCCGAATTTGAAATCGGATGCTAACTTTCGCCAGTTACAGGACGAATTGGCTGGTACCGAAAACCGTCTGGCAGTAGCTAGAAAAGATTATAATGATGCAGTGCAGGGCTATAATGTACAGATTAGAACCTTTCCCCGCAGTATGATTGCCTCAATGCTCGGTTTTACTCCTCGTGAATACTTTAAGGCTGAAGCTGGGGCAACCGAGAACCCCAAAGTTAAATTTTAGGGAGGTTTCACATGCGGAGACGAGCGAAGCTCTTTGTGCTCCTCTTAAGCCTGGTCTTGCTATTTGCCGCGATGACTCCCGGAACTTGGGGTGT
>JBLNAS010000115.1:0-4287 GCA_050259475.1 Methylocystaceae bacterium | reverse complement strand
TGATTGGCTGGATTAGCAGGCACTTTTAGCACTCGTATAGATAAAATGAGAAGATGGGGTCTGACCCCATCTTCTCATTTTATTGATGGAAATTGCGTGTGCCTTTAAATTGGGTTATTATAGGGCAGATAGGGCGATAATGGATAATAACTCATTATTAGAGAGGATAGCTGGGGCGTGGATATATTTAGTCTTAATACCTATGATTATCATTTGCCACCGGATTTAATTGCTCAACATCCGGTGGAGCCGCGGGATACCTCGCGGCTTCTCATTTTGGACCGGCACAGCGGAGAGGTTCAAGATGCGATATTTAACGAACTGCCACATTATTTGGGACCTGAATGGGTAGTGGTCTTAAATCGCACCCGGGTAGTACCAGCCAGATTGCATGGCATAAAGGCAGAAACTGGGGCGCGGGTGGAGATACTATTATTAAAACCAGCTCGTGGAGGCTATGAGGCATTAGTTCGCCCCGCTAAAAGATTGCCACCGGGAACTAGGGTGGGCTTTCCAGGTACGACAGTGACAGCCATCATTGAGGAAGAACTACCCTTTGCTGGTGGTCGGCTGGTCAGTTTTGCTGAATGCCCAGATTTATTGGCCTTTTTGGAGCAGGTGGGCGAGGTACCCCTGCCCCCTTACATTAACCGGCAGCCTAGCCCGGCTGACAAGGAACGCTATCAGACGGTATTTGCCCGTACACCGGGTTCATCCGCAGCTCCTACCGCGGGACTGCATTTTACCTCAGGAATACTGGATGAACTGGCAACGCGTGGTGTAGAAACCGTGGAAGTGCTGCTGCATGTAGGCCTGGGTACTTTTAGACCAGTAGAGGCGGTTGATATTCGGAATCATGACATTCATAGTGAGTTTTGCGAAGTTAGCCCCGAGGCAGCACAGCAGTTAAATCAGGCTCGGCAAGCCGGTAAAAAGATTTTAGCCGTTGGAACTACTGTAGTACGAACTTTGGAGAGTATGTATGAGTCCGAAACCGGGTATGAGGCGGGACGGCGTGATACCAGACTGTTTATTTATCCCGGTTATCAGTTCCGGGCCATAGATGGCATGGTGACGAATTTCCATTTGCCCAAGTCATCCTTATTGATGCTAGTGGCCGCCTGGGCTGGTTTAGACCATACCCTTAACGCCTATCGACATGCGGTTGACAACGGTTACCGTTTTTTCAGCTATGGTGATGCCATGTTCATAAGTTAACGATAGATTGAGCGCGAAAGTTAACTTAGGCAAGAGGGGGATATGATGTTTAAGTTTGAAGTGATTAAAGAAGGGGTAGGTTGTCGGGGACGGGTAGGGGTACTGACCACCGCGCATGGAGCGGTTAATACACCGATATTTATGCCGGTGGGAACTCAGGCCACGGTCAAGACTATGACTCCGGAGGAGTTATACGAGATTGGCTGTGGTATTATCCTGGCTAACACCTATCACTTATATCTACGTCCCGGGCATGAGCTAGTGCAACGAGCTGGCGGATTACATCGGTTTATGAATTATAAGCGGCCGATGTTGACTGACAGTGGTGGCTTTCAGGTTTTTTCTCTGGCCAAATTGCGCAAAATTAGTGATGAGGGTGTACACTTCAATTCTCATATTGATGGTTCACATCATTTTTTCACCCCCGAGCTGGTAATGAATATTGAACAAGCACTAGGGGCAGATATTGCCATGTGTTTTGATGAGTGTGCTCCCTATCCCTGCGAACATGATTATGCTGACCAAGCTCGTGAACGGACATTGCAATGGGCTAAGCGTTGTAAAGCCGCACATAATCATGAGTATCAGGCTTTATTTGGTATTGTTCAAGGCGGCACCTTTGAAGACCTTCGGCGGCGGAGTGCGCGGGAATTGGTGGAGCTTGATTTTCCGGGCTATGGTATCGGGGGTCTATCAGTAGGTGAACCGAAAAACTTGATGCATGACAATCTGGTAGTGATGGATGAGGAACTGCCGCGGAACAAGCCTCGCTACCTTATGGGCGTAGGAGCCCCGGAGGATCTGGTGGAAGGGGTGGCGCGTGGAGTTGATATGTTTGACTGCGTATTACCGACCAGACTAGCTCGCCATGGCACCGCTTTTACAGCTCGCGGCAACCTAATAATCAAGAATCAGGCGAACTATGACCAATTTGTACCACTGGATGAAAAATGTGGCTGTTATGTTTGCCGTAACTATACCCGGGCTTATCTCCGACACTTGTTCAAGGCGGGGGAAATACTGGCCCTGAGGCTGCTTAGTTACCACAATATCTTCTTTTTAACTAGCTTGATGCAGCAGATTCGTGAGGCTTTGGAAAAGGATAGATTCAGCCAATTTTACCAGCAGTTTTATGCCGAATATAAGGCTTAAGATATACACTTTTTTCTTTAAACTGGTATACTAAATAGGATTGTTACCGAGGTATAGTTAACATTCACATAGTACAGGAGGTATGTCATGTTTACCATTGGTGTTGCACCGGCCAATCAGTGGATTTCCATTGCTATCTATCTTGGCGCGTTTGTGGTGCTTTTTTACTTGATGGTGGTTATGCCCCGTAAGAAACAGGAAAAACAGCACACTGAGCTGGTTAATGCCCTGGCGGTTCGTGACCGAATAATTACCGCAGGCGGAATAGTTGGTGAGATCAAGAAGGTTAAGGAAAATTCCATTATAATCCGTACGGCGGAGACTACTGAACTAGAGATCATGAAGGATGCGATTGGACGTAGGGTGGAGTAATGGCTACGGTCAGCCTGCAGGATATTAAAGCCAATCCTCTGATCAAGGCTTTTATTGTGGGCGGCAACGCGCATCTGGAGGCCATGGGGTTTACCGATCATGGGCCTTCGCATATCGGATTGGTTTCGCGCCTTTCTGAGGGAGTAATAACTAGTCTCGGTGGTGACAGTCGCGAAGCTGAGTTAGCAGCCATTGCCGGGTATATGCATGATATCGGTAATGTTATTAACCGGGAGGGGCACAGCCAGGCGGGAGCTGCCATGGCGATCAATATTCTCAACGGCTTAGGCATGCCAACCGCGGAGGTGGCTATCATAGCGGGGGCGATTGGCAATCACGATGAAGGTAGTGGGCATCCGGTTAGCCGGGTAGCAGCAGCCTTAATCTTGGCTGACAAATCGCATGTACACCGGGGACGGGTGCGCAACCATGATGTTGCTACCTTTGACATACATGACCGGGTGAATTATGCTGTCAATGATTCAGAGCTGGTTATCGATGGTGAGAGCCACCGGATAACTATGCGCTTAACGATTGACAACACCATTTGTCCGGTGATGGAATACTTTGAAATATTTTTGGCTCGTATGTTAATGTGCCGACGGGCGGCCAGCTATTTAGGTTGTCAGTTTGAGCTAATTATCAATGGTGCCAAACTTTTGTAGGTAGTTGAGAGGAGGAAGCTAAAAGTGAGAGGTCAAAGTATGGTCAAGTTATTGGCAGTAGTTATTGGTATTGCTCTGCTGGTAACACTGGCTTTTGAACCAATCAAGAAGAACATCAACCTGGGACTTGACCTCCAGGGTGGGCTACATGTGGTAATGGAGGCCAAGGAAAAACCGGGTCAGAAGATAAGTGATGATACCTTAAAGAAAACGGTAGCCGTAATGCGAAACCGTATTGATGCCATGGGGGTTAAAGAGCCCACTATTCAGACCCAGGGTAACAATCGGGTTATTATCGAGCTAGCCGGGGTAAAAGATCCCGAAGCGGCTGCGGCTACCATTGGTCAGACCGCGCAGCTCAAATTTGTCGATGAAAAGGGTAACGTAGTAGTTAGCGGTGATAACCTGAAGGATGCTACGGCTAGCATTGGGCAGGATGGCCAACCGGTTGTTGATATTGAGTTTGACAAGGCTGGGGCTGAAAAATTCGCCCAAGGTACGGCTGCTAATGTCGGCAAACAGATTGCAATTATGTTGGATGAAAAAGTAGTCAGCGCTCCCCGGGTTGATGAAGCTATATCTGGCGGCAAAGCGATGATCCATGGTGGATTTACTGAGATAAAAGAAGCTGAGAACTTGGCTATTCAGCTGCGCTCGGGTGCTTTACCAGTAGATTTGGTACAAGCTGAAAAGCGTACCGTCGGGCCGACCCTCGGTTCCGATTCCCTGAACAAGAGTATTCATGCCGGTATAATCGGCCTGATTATGATCTTTATCTTTATGCTGGGGTTTTATCGTCTGCCCGGCGTAGTGGCCGATGTGTCTCTGGTTTTCTACAGTGTTTTAGTGCTGGGTATCACGGCGTTAATCGGCCAAACCC
>JBLNAS010000114.1:0-5863 GCA_050259475.1 Methylocystaceae bacterium | reverse complement strand
TTCGGCGCTCACCGCGGTGGTAGCACCAAGGGGACTAGGCAGCAATAAAATTCGCCAGGTAATGCTGGATAAATACAATGTAGTTTTAGGTGGCGGGCAACAGCACTTAGATAATGTTATCTTTCGGATTGGTCACTTAGGAGGAGTAAGATACCTGGATCTGATTGCGGTAATGGCAGCCTTGGAAATGGGCCTTTATGAACTAGGCCTGCCAGTTAAACTAGGTAGTGCAGTAGCAGCCGCCCAACAGGTTATGTTGAAAATGTAGTCTACTTTACCATTTGCCAAGTAGCTTATTTAAACAGAGTAGTAGCGGGTAATTGGATTAATGTCTGGCATAGCCAGTACATACACCAGAAGTTCAATCAGAGAGCGAAAAGCATTATGAGGTAAGACCGTAGAGTTTAGGGAGAAACCGGAACCTTAGTTGAGGGATATTATTGTGAAACCGGGGAGGAGTATTTATGACCTATCGTATTTTAGTCAGTGAGAGGGTTGCTGAGGCGGGTATTGATATCCTGCGTCAGGGAGCGGAGGTGGACTATCGTGATGGTATAAGCCGCGAGGAATTATTAGATATTATCGGGGAGTATGATGCCTTGGTGGTACGAAGTGTGACCAAGGTTGATGAAGAATTGATTAAGAAGGGGTTGCCACGGCTTAAGATGGTAGGCCGGGCGGGAAATGGCGTCGATAATATTCAAATCGATGTCTGCACTAGGCATGGAGTGATCGTCGCCAATACCCCCGACTCGAACACGATATCAGCCGCCGAACTTACCATTGGCCATATTTTGGCTAGCTGTCGCAAATTGCCGCAGGCTACCGCTTTTCTAAAGGCTGGCAAGTGGGATCGCAAACCCTTTCGGGGGATGGAATTGTTTGAGAAAACCGTAGGCATTATTGGATTAGGACGGATTGGTTCCATGGTTTGCCTACGCCTGGCTTCCTTTGGGATGAAGGTTATTGCTTATGATCCCTATATTGCTGATGAACGTTTCGACCGCTTTGGGGCAGAAAAACGCAATTCCCTAGCTGAGCTGCTAGCCGAGGCTGATATTGTAACCGTTCATACCCCCCGTAATGAGGAAACCATGAGTTTGCTAGGTGAAAAGGAATTAGCCCTATGCCGAGATGGGGTGCGGGTTATCAACTGCGCCCGGGGGGGTATTATAAATGAAAAGGCATTATATGCCGCGATAGTTAGTGGTAAGGTAGCCAGTGCGGGACTTGATGTCTATGAAGAGGAACCGGCAGTAAATAACCCCCTATTTGAGCTACCTCAAGTGACACTAACCCCACATTTAGGGGCGGATACCCTGGAAGCTCAAGAACGAGTAGGCACCAATATAGCGGAAAATGTGCTCAAAGCATTACACGGCGAGATAGTTCCTAATATCGTTAATCTGCCCACCATGCTACCGGGAGAACTCGACTTTCTGCGGCCGTATCTGGAACTGGTACGCCGGATGGGAGCGGTTTATTACCAATTGAGTAAGCAGCCGATTGATCGGGTCGAGCTAATGTTCGGCGGCGAAGTCAGTCGTTCCGATACCAATATGTTGACTATCGCCTTTTTAGCCGGGCTTCTAGCCCCCGTAATGTCGGAAAAAGTTAACTTCGTTAATGCGCGTCTAATGGCCGAGGAACGTGGTATTAAGGTTTACGAACGTAAGATTCTGGAAAGGAAACGTGAACCGGGGAGCACCGGCTACAGCAGCGTAATTTCCACCCATATTTATAACCGAGATGGCATCACCTCCATGATGGGTACTTTAAGTGGTGCCAAGGAGCCGTTAATTGTACAGATCAATGGCTACGACACCGGACTGATTCCGGAAGGTTATGTAGTTATGGCTGAGAATGTAGATAAACCTGGAGTTATTGGTCATTTCACCACTACCTTGGGTAATGCCGGGGTTAATATTGGCATGATGCGAGCGGCTCGTAAACAAGGTGTTAACCTAATGATGATCAATGTTGACTCGAAGGTTACTTCAGATACGGTTGAAAAATTAAAGCAGGTGGATGGCGTCATCTCAGTAAACGCACTCTATTTCAAGTAATGTCATTAGTGGAGGTTAAGTCTCATGTTAGATGTAAAAGAAATTCGAGCAAATCCCCAAAGAGTATTGCAGGCTTTGGAAAGCCGGGGAAATACCAGTGGTCTCGAGCGTTTTAATGAGTTTGATGATAAACGGCGGGCCATTCTGGTAGAAGTAGAAGAATTAAAAAGCTTCCGTAACCGAACCTCCGAAGAGGTAGGTAAGCTGAAAAAAGCTGGGCAGGATGCGGAACAACTGATGTCCAAGGTACGTGAAGTATCGGCCCGCATCAAAGAGCTTGATGATGAACTAGCAACCCAAGAGGGAGAACTGGAAAAATTACTTTCCGTGATACCTAACCTGCCTCACGTCTCGGTGCCGGTAGGACGGGATGAAACCGCTAACCAGGAGATGCGCCGGGTAGGTGCGCCGCGGCAATTTAGCTTTGAACCCAAACCGCACTGGGATTTAGGGGTGGACCTCGACATCCTGGACTTTGATCGAGGGGCTAAGCTGTCAGGTGCCAGGTTTACGGTATATAAGGGAGCGGGGGCCAGACTGGAGCGGTCGGTCACCAATTTCTTCCTGGATGTGCATACTATGCAACATGGCTATCGCGAGATATTCCCACCCTTTATGGTGGGTGCGCATTGCATGTATGGCACCGGCCAACTGCCAAAATTTGCCGATGATATGTATAAAATAGAGGGCCAAGATATGTATCTGGTGCCGACGGCGGAGGTTCCCCTCACCAATTTGTACCGCGACGAAATTTTAAGTAGTGAAGATCTTCCTTACTATATGACGGCCTATACTGCTTGCTTTCGTGGGGAAGCCGGATCAGCTGGAAGGGATACGCGGGGCGTTATTCGGCAGCATCAGTTTAATAAGGTGGAGCTAGTTAAGCTTAGCTCACCGGAGACCTCTTATGATGAGCTGGAAAAAATGACTCGTGATGCCGAAGAAGTATTAGCTCTACTTGGATTACCCTACCGGGTGATGCTGTTATCAACTGGGGATATGGGATTTTCCGCCGCCAAGACCTATGATATTGAAGTCTGGATGCCGAGTTACAATGAATATAAAGAAATATCATCCTGCTCCAATTGTGAAGACTTTCAGGCTCGAAGAGCGAATCTGCGCTACCGTCCCGAACCAAAGGCTAAACCGCAGTTTCTTCACACCCTGAATGGTTCTGGAGTAGCGGTAGGCCGCACGGTAGCAGCTATCTTAGAAACCTACCAACAGGCTGATGGCTCGGTATTGGTGCCAGAAGCCTTACGTCCTTATATGGGTGGGCTAGAAGTAATAAAGTGAGACTAGTAGATCTTAACTAAGGTAGCAGCACTTAACCCACTTATTGGAAGACAGAAATTAGGGCGGATGGTCGCGGATTGAATAGACTTGCTTCCTGCCCGGTTGCCCATTATAATCTAATAGTGCACCGAATGACACCCAGCCCTTGCCTTGACAGAGGAAGTCAATCCATGCTATATTTTTAAGTGCGCTTTACGCCAAAGCGACTGTAGGAATTCCTATGGTTAGCACGGAGGGGTGTCCGAGAGGCTTAAGGAGGCGGTCTTGAAAACCGTTGAACCTTTGCGGGTTCCGTGGGTTCGAATCCCACCTCCTCCGCCATTTAATCAAACTTCTTGGGGCGTTTGATTAAATGCTCGCGGCGCGATGCACACAAAATCGTAAGGGAAGCGCTAAAGCGCCCGCATTTTGGCGCACAATTCGCATAAGCGCTCATTGTAATTAATTATATGATAATAATCACGGAGAGATGGCTGAGTGGCTGAAGGCGGTCGCCTGCTAAGCGATTATAGGGGCTTAAACCTCTATCGAGGGTTCGAATCCCTCTCTCTCCGCCA
The DNA here is from genome assembly GCA_050259475.1 of Methylocystaceae bacterium. Lineage (GTDB taxonomy): Bacteria > Bacillota > Syntrophomonadia > Syntrophomonadales > JBLNAA01 > JBLNAA01. The sequence goes on along the minus strand of JBLNAS010000114.1, from coordinate 1,944 downwards.
CTAATGCGCCTGTGGCTCAGCTGGATAGAGTAGCAGACTACGAATCTGAAGGTCGGGGGTTCGAATCCCTCCAGGCGCGCCATTGTACACAATACCCGGGTCATCTTTGATGGCTCGGGTTTTTGATTTATTATGATTGTCGGATAAGTTAATATGAAATTAAATCGAATCCGCATATTGGCCTTTAGGGCATCGATGCTAGTGAGGTATATTATGGATGGAAAATCAGCTATTAGATATAGCCGTAACCAGGGCGCACTCTCTCCGCAAGAGCAAGAGCAGCTATTAACAGCTTCTGCGTTGGTGATCGGTTGCGGTGGCTTGGGTGGCTATGTAATTGAGGAACTGACCCGGATCGGAGTCGGGCAGATAACCGTTTGGGATGGGGATAGCTTTGAGGAAAGCAACCTTAATCGCCAGCTGTTGTCTCTAAATACCAATCTGGGAACGAGGAAAGCGGAAGCGGCTGCCATGCGGATTGCAGCGATCAACCCAGCAATTAAAGTGGAAGTGATTGATCGATTTTTTACGGGAACGGCTGATGACCAGCAGATAATTGCCCGGCACCAGGTGGTGATAGATGCGTTGGATACCGTTAGTTCAAGATTGGCCCTGGCCGAGTGTTGCCGCGAAATGGCCGTAACCTTGGTGCATGGAGCGGTCGGAGGCTGGTGGGGCCAGGTTGCAGTTATCAGACCTGGAGATTTCACGCTGGAAAACATTTATCTTGAGGTATCTGCAAATAAAGGCTGTGAGCAAACCCTGGGCTGCTTAGTTATGGCAGTAGCCACCGTGGCTAGCTTAGAAACCGCAGAAGCAGTTAAATTCCTGCTAGGAAGACCCGGTCTGGCTTCCGGGCAATTGCTATTGGTCGATATGCTTAACTCCGCCTTACAAATGGTGGAGGTGTCTCCTCGCCTTGACACCCCTGAAGATGCCCAGTAGAATATTAGGTGCACTAAATTTGCGTCTGTAGCTCAGAGGATAGAGCAGTAGTTTCCTAAACTATTGGCCGGGGGTTCGACTCCCTCCAGGCGCACCATATGAAAGTATAGGCCCCACCGAGGTTCGGTGGGGCTTTGTTTTAGGTAGATTTCAAAAGCAAAGCGGTGGGATGGTGAGTAGGTAAGATTTTTCCTGTTGATGGTTAAAATAATCCAAACCGACATAATAGAGGTGGTCTATTTGCGCATTATTAAGATTATGCTCCCAATATTGCTCATCGTTTTAACGATCGGCCTACCGAGGGTGGGGGCTCAAAGTAATAAATCCGGCGACTATCGGATCGATGGCAATTATCGGGTGGTAATTAAACCAGATCACTATCCTAGTTATTCTACTATAGTCACAGTTACTAGAATTGACTCGCAAAACATTAAAATCAGTGGCACTTACGATGGGTTGCCGCTCATAGCTCGGGGAGTGCTTAGAAATGGGAGCTCGTCACCCGGAATGGATACCTATGATATTGAAGTGAGAAATAGCCTTTTCTCCGGCAAAGTAGTGCTCAATTTCCAACCGATAAATAAGGAATGTCGTATTAATGGTTTTGGTAGTGGTAATTATAACTACCTTGGCCTAGCGGGATCAGCTACGGGCACGATTACCGGGGTGAATAGCAAGATCCATTTTAATATCAGTGCGATCATTCTGATTTTGCTGATAATCGGGGCTATGGGGTTGTTTTTATGGCTTAGCCATCGGCACCAGCCGACAGGAAAATAATTACTGCAATTAGATCCCTCCCGGCGCACCATACGAAAATAGATGTTTCGCTGAGGGGGGGCTTGGTGATTCAATCAGATACCGTTATTAACACATCTTTAAAACTTCTGTTCACCATCTTCGCCAAAAGCTGGGGGTTCATCTCAATCTGGAGCCCCTAGTCTTCCTCCGCTAAAGAAAATGGCCTCATATTCCAGCGCGTTGTCATGAATCACGGTT
>JBLNAS010000113.1:0-3149 GCA_050259475.1 Methylocystaceae bacterium | reverse complement strand
ACCCCCCCAATGCTCAGCTAAAAACTGCTGAGCTGCCGCTGACCCTTCAATATGGCGATTAACCAGAAGTGTCGCTACCAGCGGGTCCACACCCAATGCTGCTGCTAGATTATTAACTTTTTCTGGGTTGGGTGTTGCTAACACCCAGTTCTGAAATTTATGCAAACGAATATTCTCCCACTAGTACTATAAATCGACCATTTCATTATAGCATTATGATATCGCTAAATAAGCTTTCCTCAGCCAGTATCATCCTAACATCGTATTAAGCCGAAAACCGCCCAGGTTCTTATAATTAGCCTGGTATAATCGGTTGCCTTCGGCGTCGAAATCCTTCGGCAACCTATTCAATGGCTCCTGTTTATCTCAACGCCTTTAAAAAATGAAATAACCTGCCAATCTCTGATCGGCGCAGCAAAAAAACGGGTGAATTATTATCCACCCGTTTTTTAGGTTAGCATTATTTATTTTACTGAGCTGCTGGATGATGCTTCAGTAGTCACACTAGTGGCTGCCGAACCTTCGGCCACTGGATTCAGCTTTTGCAGCTGTTTTTCCAGCTTGCGATTCTTGGTTTGCAAATCCCGCACGTTTTTACCCATTTTCAAGTAACGGGCACCATTAACCAGATAGGTAAGCACTGCACCGACTAACAGGGCTAACAAAGCTACCACCGCAATACTAACTCGCGGCGACTGCCAGGTGATGAACTTTACTGCTACCACTGCCGTATTCTGCAGCACAAAAATCCCAATAGCCACACCAAAAATAATGATTCCGATCAAATAACCCTGCACAATGCCATCCCCCACTTATCACTTCTTAATGCCCTTTAATTCTTTCTGACCTGATAAAAATCCTGCTCTAATCTGGGGAAAGCATACTATGGTCACAAGCTATTTCTTCACCTGGTTCCACATGGATTAAAACCTGGCTGTAAGGAAAGCTCACCATTATCTGATCCTCAATAGCATCACAAAGGTCATGTACTTGTTTCACGCTCATATTGGGGCAGGTAACCAAGTGTAAATCCAGATAACTATCCCGCCCGGCTTTACGTGAACGCAAATCATGATACTCTAAGTAATCATCACCGTAATCGTCTAATATGGCCCTAACGATAGCCAAGTCTTCTTCGCATATCGCAGTATCGAGCAGGGGACGAAAAGCTTCTCTGGTAAGGTCGCCAGCCGCCTTAATAATTAATATGGCCACCAATATTGCAGCAATCGGGTCAACTAACGTCACTTTGGTGAAGTGAATTATAACTAGCCCGACTGTAACTCCCAAAGAGGTAAAGACGTCAGTACGTAAATGCATAGCATCCGCCTCAAGAGCGATCGAGGAAGTCGCTCGAGCGACTTTCATTAGATAAGTAGAAATCATTAAATTAACCAGCGTCGAGGTACCCATAACCAGAATACCCCATCCTACCGGCAACATTTCCCCACCATGCTGAAGCCGGACTGTAGCTTCCCATATAATCCAGATAGCCGCCACAAATATCAGCAGCGCCTCGATGGTACCAGACACATTTTCCATCTTGCCGTGACCATAGGGGTGCACATCATCCGGGGGTTCACTGGCCTTCTTCACCGCAAATAAAGCAATAAACGAGGCTAGTAAATCATTAGCCGAATGAATACCTTCAGCCAGTACGCTTACTGACCCGATCATCAGGCCCACAATGATTTTAAAGGTCACCAGCACCGTATTACTAGCAACCGATACCCAAGCTGCTTTTACTCGTATATCCATACTCTACCTCCCCAAAAAAACAGAAACGCGGGACTTAAAGTCCCGCGGTGGTTCCGCTGCTCTCATGGAGCCCAGCTAATAGAGCCTGACCCAAACCCATATATTTCAACTGAAACAGATTTTAACATAGGACAAGCTTTAGTAGCAATAGTCTATTTACTATCAGCTAACCGATTCAGATCATACCAAATCGGGCTCGCGACAAAGATAGAAGAATAACATCCGACACTAAATCCGATTAACAAGGCAAGTACAAAGTACTGCAATGTCGCACCGCCAAAAATCAGTAATCCAATCAGTACAAAGATAACCGTTAGTACGGTGTTGATCGAACGGGTTAGAGTTTGCCAGATACTGGTATCAGCAATAACTGCTAGATCTTTTTCCTTACGCATATTCACCCGCTGGTTTTCTCGAATCCGATCAAAAATAATGATTGTATCATTGATCGAGTAACCCAATATAGTGAGTATGGCTGCAATAAAGGCACTATCTACCTCCCATTGGAAAAGGGAGAATACCCCGACCACAAATAAGCAGTCATGGAGCAGGGAGATAATGGCTGCTACGCCGTACTTAATCTCGAAACGGACTGTGATATAGATCAGCATTAGTAGACTAGCGACCAGCAGGGACAAAAAGGCTTTAGTCCGCAATTCATCGCCGATTACCGGGCCTACCTTTTCCGCTCGCAGCAGGTCAATTTTACCCAAGTCCTTTTTCAGACCAGTAACTAACTGATCGCTCTGGGCTTGATTTAGTTCCACGGTGCGAATAATAAACTCGTTATTACCGGATTTCTGAATTATTGGTTCTTTATCCAGTTTCAGTTGGTCAACTGAAGTGCGCACCTGAGCTACGGTTACCGCTGATTCAGTGCGTATACTGTACATAGATCCACCGGTAAAATCAATACCCAGATTTAAACCCTGGGTAAACAGGGAAAAGATCCCCGGTATAATCAAGACTAGAGATATAATGTACCACCATTTCCGATGTTTAATAAACACGGTTAGCCCTCCTTTACCCCGTACAACGCGGTCTTCTTCCAGACATCAGCACACCACCTGAGCATCCAATGAGTAAAGGTGAGTGCAGTAAACATACTGGCTAGAATACCGATGGACAGCGTAACCGCAAAGCCTTTAATGGGACCGGTACCAAAGTACATTAAGACCAGAGCGGCAATCAGAGTAGTGACATTGGCATCAAAGATCGCCACAAAGGCTCGTTTAAAACCAGCATCAATAGCTGCGTGCAAGGTTTTGCCATGACGCAGTTCGTCTTTAATCCGTTCATAAATAATGATGTTGGCATCAACCGCCATCCCGATTGAAAGCAGGAAACCGGCAATCCCGGGCAAGGTTAGGGTTTGGCCGATTAACGCCGTG
>JBLNAS010000112.1:0-4719 GCA_050259475.1 Methylocystaceae bacterium | reverse complement strand
TTGGAAGAGGTTAGAGAATTAACCAGGAGTTTTGGCAGTTTACTTATATTTGATGAAGTTATAGCCGGCTTCCGCGTCGATTACGGTGGCATGCAAACGGTTTTTAATATTAAACCAGATTTGACTTGCTTGGGTAAAATTATTGGCGGTGGGATGCCGGTCGGGGCTTATGGCGGTCGTGAGGAAATCATGAATATGATTGCTCCCTTGGGGCCGGTTTACCAGGCAGGAACCCTATCCGGCAATCCAGTAGCGATGGCAGCCGGGCTGGCAACATTGCAAATAATGCAGGACACTGACTGGTATGAGGGAATGGAAGTACTAAATTATTTGCTGTGCAAACGATTAGAGACGGCAGCTGATCGGGCTGACATCGAGGTAGCGATAAATCATTTTGGACCCATGCTGACTATGTTCTTTGGCACAGATGAAGTTACCAGCTATGAGGAGGCTATCACTTCAGATACCGAGATGTATGCTCGTTTCTTCCATGCTATGCTCAAAAGAGGAGTTTATCTGCCTTGTTCACAGTATGAGGCATGGTTTTTATCTATTACCCACACCATGGAAGACGTTGACATGGTGGCAAATGCTGCTGAAGAGGCATTTGCGGAGATAACCGAGTAACCAGGGGGGAAAGTGCTATGAATACCTGGGAGGGGTTTATCGAAGTATTTCGCTCCATGAGCAAGATAGACCTGAGTGCCTATAAAAGACCACAGATGGAGCGGCGGATAAACAGCTTTATGCGTACCGCTAATGCCACAGATTATGCGGCTTTTATCAAATTGTTACAAAGTGATCGAGGTCTGTATCAACGATTTATTGAGCATTTAACCATAAACGTATCAGAGTTTTTTCGCAATAAGAATCACTGGGATATCTTAGAAAGCCAAGTGTTACCACAGTTGCTGGCAGAGAAGAAATCTCTACGCCTATGGAGCGCTGGGTGTTCCACTGGGGAAGAGCCCTATTCCTTGGCGATTATGATGAAAGAAAGATTTCCAGGAAAGATTGAGCGTATACTGGCTACTGACCTTGATGAGGAGGTTTTGGCCAAAGCGAAGATTGGTCTCTATAATGCCAAGTCATTAGCAGCAGCCAATCCGGGGATCAAAGAGAAATATTTTCAACAAGAGGGCGGTTTTTACCGAGTCAAAGATGAAATTAAGAAAGAGGTTCAGTTTAAACAGCATGATTTGTTGAAAGATATTTATCCTGATAGTATGGATCTCATATTATGTCGAAATGTGGTAATATATTTTACTGAAGAAACTAAAGAGAAGCTGTATAAGAAATTTGTAACGGCATTGCGTCCTGGCGGCGTTATGTTCATCGGCAGTACGGAGCAGATATTTCAAGCACGGGAGATTGGGCTTAAATCCATTGCGACATTTTTCTACCAAAAAGTATGATTTAGCATAATGGGATGTAAAAAATCAATTTCTCGGGCTTAAGAAAAGAGGATTTTATCTGGTCTTGCCGAACAAATATCAGGGAGTATCTTCAGCAGGAAGTGCTACTTTATTCGCAATCTTTGGTTTTATACTTGGGAGGATTGTACTAAGCCCAATAACATACTTAAGGCCAGGGGGGATGTATAGTTCAGGAAGTGTATAACAAAAGTGCGGTGTGCTCCAGACCTTTAGGGACTGTGGGGGAAAAAAGATTTAATCATTAGAAAAGGAGGAATGATCTTGAAGATCGTAGTTCTGGTCAAGCAGACATTTGACACCGAGGCAAAGATTGAATTGAAAGACGGCAAGATATCTGATGCCGGCATCAACCTCATCATCAATCCGTATGATGAAACCGCGGTTGAAGAAGCTCTAAGAATTAAGGAAAAGGGCATTGCCACCGAAGTAGTGGTGGTATCTGCTGGTGCAGAAAAATCTATTGATGCCATTCGTACCGCTCTGGCTATGGGTGCTGACCGCGGCATTTTGGTGGATTTACCTGCCGATGCTGATGAGTATGTACGCGCCAAGGCTCTGGCCGAGGCTATTAAGGCTGAAAGCCCCAATTTAGTTATTGCTGGCCACGTGGCCGCTGATGATGGCTCCTCCCAGGTTCCGACCCGGGTAGCTGAAATCCTTGGCCTGGCTCATGTAACTGTAGTAGCCAAAGTTGAAATCGCTGGTGATGTAGTAACTGCTACCAGTGAAGCTGATGGCGGAACTCTGGTTCAGGAAGTTACCCTACCGGCACTAGTTAGCTGTCAGGTCAGCTTAAACGAGCCGCGGTATCCGACTATGAAGGGTATCATGCAAGCTAAGAAAAAACCCGTTGCCAATGTTAAGGCTGAGGCTATGGAAAACAAGGCGAAGATCGTTGAGTTGTCACTGCCCCCTGCCAAGCAGGCCGGTAAGAAACTGGATGGCGATCCTGAAGATCTGGCCAAGGCATTTGCGTCCTACGTATTAAATGACGTGAAGATTGAAATCAAGAAATAAGTGAACTGTCCAGTATTGAATATTTAATAAGGAGGGTAACCGAATGGCAGGGACATGGGTATTCGTTGATCATAAAGACGGAAAAGCGCGCAAAGTTACATTTGAAATTTTAAGTGAAGCTCAGAAGTTTGGCGATGAGGTCGTCGCTGTACTGTTTGGCAAGGGTGTAGATGCTCTGGCCGCCGATCTGACTAAATATGCCGACAAGGTTCTGGTTGCTGATGACGATGTATTCGTCAACTATAATACCGGTGCCTATGTGGCTCAACTTAAAGCTATGATGGAAGAAAAGTCTCCCAATGCAGTATTATTTGCCCATAGCTTCAACGGCAGAGACCTGGCTTCGCGCCTGGCTCAGAAATTGGAACTTGGTTTAGCTACTGATGCTATTAAAGCTGACATCTCCGCAGGCAAGGGTGTATTTACCCGCGCTATCTATGCTGGGAAAGTTATCGCTAAGGTAGAAGTGACCGGCACTGTGCTGGCCACCATCCGCCCTGGTGTATGTGAAGTTGGAGCTGGTGGCAAGTCCGGCGCTGTGGATAAAGTTGCTGTTAAGGCTTCCGCTGCTGATGTTTACCAGACCTTTAAAGATTTCATGCCTACCATATCCGCTCGTCCAGAACTAACCGAAGCTGAAGTGGTTGTTTCTGGTGGCCGTGGCTGCAAAGGCCCCGAAGGCATTAAGATCGTTGAAGAATTGGCTGATCTGCTAGGTGCTGGCTTAGGTGCCTCCCGCGCCGCTGTAGACTCGGGCTGGATTCCTCACGAATATCAGGTAGGACAGACTGGTAAGGTTGTCAACCCGGCTCTGTATGTGGCTTGCGGTATTTCCGGTGCCATTCAACATTTGGCGGGTATGTCTTCCTCTAAGTTTATCGTAGCGGTTAATACCGACCCTGAAGCTCCAATTTTCAACGTTGCCGACTTAGGGTTAGTGGGAGATCTGTTTAAGGTTATTCCTCCCACCGTCGCCGAGTTGAAAAAATAGTTAGAGATAAATAGGAAACTTCTAAATAGCTGATTTTTGCGTGTGGTACACTGGATATGCGGGACAAGACTCCCGCATATCCAGATTTGTCATATATGTGCGTGGGGAGGGAAACGGATGTTTTTTGGTTTTGAACCCTTTGCAATTCCCGAAATACCATTACGGGTTGTAGGGGCTAACATTCCTTATGAATGGCTTATTTATATTCTCATGTTTATTCCCATTGGTATCTTCCTCTTCGGTTGTTTTTTGCGCGTAAGACCTTGGTTTTTAGCACAGGGTAAACTCAATCGATCGGACAATATTGGTGCCCGTATCTGGGCATTTCTGACCATGACCCTCTTTCAGACTCGGACCATAAGAAAACCGATACCAGGGTGGTCACATTTCTTCCTGTTCTGGGGCTTTGTAGTACTCTTTATCGCTGCTGGCGTCGATGCCGCACACAATGCTATCCACTGGCCACCTCTAGAAGGCGGCATCTATATCGGTTTCTCATTTGTAGTTGATTGGATGGGTTTATTAGCATTATTAGGAGTAATGGTTTTAGCTTATATCCGCTATATTCAAAAACCAGACCGTTTGAACGATAGCAAATCCTCCGATGGTTGGATGCTATTACTGGTTTTTGTCATTTTACTTACCGGCTTTTTCTTGGAAGGGCTGCGGATTAGGTCACAGCTTTACTTAGCTACTGAATTGAAAGAAATCCTTTTTGAAAAATCGGCCTCACCGTTTGGCTGGATTTTTGCCCAAATGTTTACTGGTGTCAGTGTTGACAATGCTTTAATTTGGCATCGCATGCTCTGGTGGTTCCATATGGCGATATCCTTTACTTTTATCGCTCTGGTTCCTTTCTCCAAACTCTGGCATATCTTTGGTTCTATGATCAATTATTTTTCGCAGGATCTCGGCCCCAGTGCTTGCCGCATGGTTTACAACATTGAGGAAGCGGAAACCTTTGGGGTAGAGAAAATTGAAGAATTTACCTGGAAAGACATCGCCGATTTGGATACTTGTATTCGTTGCGGACGTTGCCAGGAGAATTGCCCAGCTTACCTGACTGGTAAACACCTCAATCCCAAAATAACACTCATTCAAAATATGAAGAGCCATTGGGATGCTAAGGTGCCGTACTTACTAGCAGCTAAAGCCACTGGAGCAGTTCATGGTGCAGAAGCTACGGTAGCTATGACTACCGAAGAAGCGGTGGCGGTTAATCCGACCGAAGCGAGCCTAATCTATGATGTGGTTACCTCAGATGTTATCTGGGAT
>JBLNAS010000111.1:0-4003 GCA_050259475.1 Methylocystaceae bacterium | reverse complement strand
AATGGATAATTTATTGGTGGCTACCGAAGCCGATGTTCGGCAGGCCATTACCTTGCTAAACCGTGATAAATTGGGAAGGGCGACATTTCTGCCTTTAGACCTACTAAAAACTGAACCAATAAAATCGGCTTTGCGGCAACGGTTGCAACAAGAACCAGGGGTGCTGGGTATAGCTAGTGAATTGGTTTTGTATCCGGAAACTGCCAAGCAAGCATTCAGCTATCTTTTAGGTCGAATAGCGATCGTAGATAATCTAGATATTGGTCTGGGGTTAATACATGGCGGGAATTATAATCTGCGTCTGGTTACCAAAGAAGGGGAAGTACTGTTGCCTCAGGGTGCTATTACCGGCGGTAAGCGCCAGCAAGAGGGCTCGATTTTAAAGCGTAAGGCTCGGCGGCAAGCATTAGTGCTTGAATTGGAGCGGGTTAAAGTCGAGGAACAATCTGGGGAGGCTTTGCTTAACCAGACAATTGAGGCTGAAAAGTTACTCAAGGATCAAGTAGCTAGTTGGCAGCGACGGCAGCAGGAAGTTAGCTATCGAATGAACCTATTAGCTGAAGAACAAACCCAAACCCAGCAGCAAATAAAGCAGCAAATTGAGCACCGAGAAGGGATAAACTGGCAAAAGCGGTTATTGCATCAGGATATTGAGCGCCGCCGGTTAGAGATTATTGAGTGGGATACTGAATTGCAGCAATCGTCCCAAGTTGAGGAAACTACCCAAACTGAATTAGAGGCGTGTAAACGAGAGATGGATGAGCTGTTACGTCGGGTAGCAGTAGATCGAGAGAAAATTAATACCCAGGAAGCTATTGTTAAAGCCCGGGAGCGAGAATTAGCAGCTTACAGTAAATCGCGTCAACAGATCGAAACCCTTTATCAGAGCACCTTGGCTAATTGTCAGCAGCAAGAAGAAAAAATTGCGCTTCTCTCTGAGCAGAAAGTTCAATATGAACAACAGCTAAAAAGCCTAGCTCATGAGATAGCGGTCAAGGATAGAGATCAACAACGGTTTGATGAAGAAGAAATTGCCATGCAAAAACAGGTCCGGGAATTTAATACTGGGGCGGCAGCTTTATTAAAACGGCTTAACTTGGCTCGTTTTGAATCGGAAAAGCTACAAGAAAGAACTAGGCAATATGAATTACGATTGGCCCGGCAGGAAACCGAATTCAATTTGTTTGATCAGCAGTTAACTGAAGAAGATAAAAGTACACCCTTAGAGCTGCTAAGTGATAAAAAATTACGGGATATGCGTCTGCGGGAAGCGGCTTTGAGTGTTCAGCTAGAGCAAATTGGCTTAGTTGATCCTGGTTCGGTTGAGGAGTTTAAAGTCACCGGCGAGCGTTATGCTCTGCTCAGTAGTCAGCATCAAGATTTAACCAAAGCACGTCAGAGCCTAGCTAAGTTAGCCAAGGATAGTGAACAGTTAATGCAGGGACGGTTTGGAGACTTTTTGGTTGAGGCAAATGCTAGTTTTAGCCAAACCTTTATCGAGATATTCGGGGGTGGTGAAGCAGCGCTTACCCTCTTAGCTGATGATGAGGATGGTGGAGTAGAACTGCTGGTAAAGATGCCGGGGAAAAAACGGCAATCACTAAACATGTTATCAGGGGGCGAAAGGTCCTTAACCTGTATTGCTTTGATTTTCTCATTGCTGCGGCTTAAACCAGTGCCTTTTTGCTTATTGGATGAAATTGATGCTGCCTTGGATGAGGTCAATTTGCAACGCTTCGCCAGTTTTATCCGCCAGTTAGCGCAAGATAGGCAGTTTATAATTATCTCGCATCGTCAGGGAACCATAGAAATAGCTAATACCCTATATGGTGTTACTATGCCCCAGGGTGGCGTCTCCACAGTGCTTAGCATGCAGATGCCGGAATCGAACCAAATGGTAAGCTAACAAGGGTTAAGGAGTGAATGGGTTGGGTATTTTTAACAAAAAGAAAAAGAGTAAGCAACTGCAAGAGAATGTGTTTTTGCCTAATGATGAAATTGAAATAGTTCCAGATGAAGAAGTATTACCGGTGGTCGACTCTGATCATGAGTTGATACCTGAGGATGATAATGCGGAAGACAATATCTCCGAGACGATGGAAACCAGTAAAAAACCTGGAATGTTCAGCCGCTTGAAAGCTGGACTGGGTAAAACCAGGGACAGTTTTACCGGTAAGCTGGATCAGTTAATTGGCAGTGGCCGAAAATTGGACGATGAATTTTTCGAAGAAATGGAAGAAATCTTAATTCAAGCCGACGTGGGGGTTAATACTACCCTGGAATTAGTCAATCAGATTAGAAAAGCGGCCAAAAGCAACCGGATTAAGGATGCCAGTGAAGTCAGGGAATTATTAAAGCAGTCTATGATTGAGATTATGGGTCAAGATATTTCGAAAATAGCGGTAGCCGAATCACCACCGACCCTAATCCTAATGGTGGGGGTAAATGGGGTGGGTAAGACAACCACCATTGCCAAATTGGCTCACCGGTTAAAGAGTGAGGGGAATAAGGTAATTTTAGCAGCGGGAGATACCTTCAGAGCCGCGGCCATTGATCAGCTGCAAATTTGGGCTGATCGGGTGGGCGTAGAAATGATTCGTCAGGGTGAAGGGGCTGATCCAGCGGCGGTAGTATTTGATGCGATGGCGGCGGCTCGCGCCCGTCGAGCCGACTATCTAATTATAGATACGGCTGGCCGTTTGCATAACAAAGCGAATTTAATGCAGGAAATCTCTAAGGTGCGAAGAGTAATTGAACGGGAATTACCTGATGCTCCTCAGGAGTGCTTATTAGTATTAGATGCAACTACGGGGCAAAATGCGATTGCTCAAGCCCGACAGTTTAAAGAAGCGACTGGGGTTACCGGTTTGGTTTTAACTAAACTGGATGGTACTGCTAAAGGTGGCATCACGGTAGCCGTAGCTCGGGAATTAGATATTCCGGTCAAATTAATCGGTATTGGTGAGCAAATGGATGACTTACGTGACTTCGATCCCAGAGAGTTTATCGAAGCACTATTTGCCACCGCTCAGCATTAAAAGGAGGATCGCCAATGACCAAGATTGCTATAATTGGGGGAACCGGTGTTTATGACCCGCGCATCTTAGATAATGTGACTGAGCACAGTTTAAATAACCGTTATGGTGATGTTAAATACATGTCGGGAAGCTATGCTGGTGAGGAAATAATCTTTTTAGCCCGGCATGGTACGGATCATTCCGTACCCCCGCACCTGATTAATTACCGGGCCAATATTTGGCAGCTTAAAGAGTTGGGAGTTGAACGGGTAATTGCTACCGCGGCTGTCGGATCGCTGAATATAGGCATGAAGCCGGGTAGCTTTGTAATAACCGACCAATTTCTCGATTTTACCAAAGGACGGCTAGCTACTTTTTATGATGGTGGAGAGATGGGAGTTGTACACTCTGATATGACTGGGCCTTATTGCCCACAAATCCGCCAATCCCTATTGAAAGCTGGGCATGAACAAGGCTTGGTGGTTCATGACGGCGGGGTGTATGTCTGTACGGAGGGACCACGGTTTGAAACTGCGGCCGAGATCATCATGTATCAACGTCTGGGCGGTGACCTCGTAGGTATGACCTCAGTACCTGAGTGTACGCTCGCCAGGGAACTTGGTATTTGTTATGCAACCGTTTGCATGGTGACAAATTATGGTGCTGGGATTTCTCCGCAACGGCTTACTCATAAAGAGGTACTAGATGCTATGGCGTTAGCCACCAGCAATCTTAAGTCCTTATTCATGACCGCAATTACCAGCTTACCACCAGAGCGTGGCTGTGAATGTAATGGAATAATCGCTGATATTGAGGAACTGAAAAATGCTTAAGACTATTTATCGCGAAGGTGAACAGGTGGTGATCCTGGATCAGACCCGTCTTCCAGGTGAGGTGGTTTATTTAAAGCTTTCATCACCGCTCGAGGTAGCGAGTGCGATTAAAAAGATGCAGGTCCGGGGTGCGCCTTTAATCGGGGTAACTGC
>JBLNAS010000110.1:0-4356 GCA_050259475.1 Methylocystaceae bacterium | reverse complement strand
AAGCGGTCAGTTAACCCTTAATTTTGGTGGTGGCCGACTTGATCTTGCATCTGGAACCGGCCAATGGCTTGAGGGTAGGATGACCGGTGGTCTGCGGGAAAAACTTGTGCAAGTAGAAAATGATAGGCTTGAAATTGTGCTCAGAGCTGCTGAACCTCAAGATTTTTGGTCTCGCAGTGAAAATGAATGGGCAAAAGACCGTGAATGGAATTTAAAATTGGCTCCTGAGCTTAATTGGGTTATAAATGCTAACATCGGAGCGGTAGCAGCTGATATGGATCTAAGTAATATTGGCTTAAGCCATTTAGATTGCAACTTGGGCGCCGGGGCACTTAATATCACTCTCGGTAACAACGGTCCACTTTCTCGCCTTGATATCAGTGGGGGAGCCAGTTCTATCAAAATTAGAATACCGCAGGGAACCGGAGTGAGGGTGGTAAAGGGCGCAGCCCTAACTAGTGATAACCTTGATGAGTTGGGATGGAGCAGAAATGGCAATGCTTATACCAGCCCTAATTATGAGCAAGCAGCTAACCGGGTAGACATGGAGTTTCATCTGGGAGCTGGAGCATTCGAAATCCAGCAATACTAGGACGGGAGTAGTGCTTCATGGCTAAAGCGCGAGTTATTACCCATTTAAAACGACATTACCATGAGCCAGGGACTGCACCGGGCACCTTGCTTGCCCCACCGGCTACCGCTGGGGGGACCTGTCAGATCCGGGTAATTAGGTATGGGATTGATAGCTTCAATGAACAAATAATGGCTGAGATCAAGGATTGTTGTCCTTCCCCAGCAACTGATCAAACCACCTGGATTAATATCGAGGGTGATTATTATCCCGAGCTGCTGGAACAATTGGGCGCGTATTATGGTCTGCACCGCTTAAGCCTGGAAGACACCTTAAATCGTGGACACCGGCCTAAATTAGAAGAGTATCAGGAATATCTCTTTATCGTTCTATACCTCCTGGAAAAACAAGAACAGCAGCAGGTGAGCATCTTCCTGATGCCTAAGGTGATAATTACTATGGAGAGCCATGAATATCAGACATTTGACCTCTTGCGGCAGCGGCTGCGGTCACCACAACCCGGTGACGATATTCGTCATAGTGGAGTTGATTATCTGGCTTATGCGATAGCTGATACCCTGGTGGATCAATTCTTTCCCCGCTTGGAGAGCTATCGCGAGCGTCTCGACTTACTGGAAGAACACCTTCTTGACAATAACCCGGCCCGGCAACTGCTGGCAGATATCCATCAACTCAAGATGGAAATGTTGGTGTTAGGAAGGTTAGCCTGGGCCGAACGCGATGTTATCGCCAGTCTAGAACGCCAGCATCCACAATTAGCCGTGTATTTACGTGACAGTTATGATCATATGGTACAGATTATTGAAATGTTGGAGACCTACCGTGACATCACCACGGGGATACTTGATGTTTATCTCTCTTCAGTCAGCAATCAAATGAATAACGTAATGAAGACCTTAACCATAATCGCTACTATTTTTATCCCTTTGACCTTTATCGTCGGGGTCTATGGTATGAATTTTGATCCCGCCACCAGTCCTTTCAATATGCCTGAAATTAATACCCGTTATGGTTATCCAGTGGTATGGGCGTTAATGTTAGGTATTGCCGGTGGTATGCTGGTTTGGTTCCGCCAAAAAAAGTGGTTATAAAAATAAATGCCCGAAGGAAAAATTGGGTCTTTCCTTCGGGCTCGGTCGCTGGGAGCTTAGGGCTTAAGAATCATTTCTTACGCTGGGGCGGGCCATATCCAGCACTCCCAGCACCACATGGGCGAGGCCAAAACCGGTTATCCCGGCACCCAATGGGCCTCCCACTAGTCGGCCTACCCCGGTTACCGCGGCTCCCACGCCAGCAACCGTCAGACTAGTGGTGGTGGCTCTGTGTTTAGTATGCAAACCAGTCACCTCCCTGGATTTATTCTGTACATTTAGCGATTGACTTATTGCCCTGTTACAAATTACCATTCTTTTGCATTTGACACTTAACCAGTAGGGACATAAAATCAAAACAGAACATATGTTCGGAGATGGTTTTGTGTCACAGGTTGGCTACGTCTATTTTCCTAATTTCTTAATCAGTCTGCTTAGGCGGCAACAGCCGCAATTAGCAGAGCATCCCTTGCTTTTGTATCGTGAAGATAGAGTTATTGCCTTATCGCCTGAACTTGTAGGTCGCACCGAGCCGGGAATGACTATTGCCCGGGCTGGTGGACGCTGCCCGGAGGCGGTAAAAGTGGAGGTGCCGCCGGGGGCTGCTGATGAGGCTCATAACCGTTGGCTCGCTACCTTGGCAGAGGTTGCTACAGCTGTGGAACCGGTAGGGGAGGAGGAAGCCTTTTTTATACCGGCAGTTTTTCATGGGCAAAGCACTGAACAAATGCTAAAGCACCTGTTGCGTTTTGACCGAAGAAGTGTGGCCGGTATCGGCAGCAGTAAAATGGTGGCTCGTTTGGCCGGCCATTCTTTGCTGTGGGCAGATAAGGGGAGCCAAGCAGCCAAAATTCGTGAGGTAAAAGCCGGGACCGAGGCCGAGTTTTTAGCGCCCTTTACGCTGCAGCAAGACACCTTTTTTCCTGCTGCTGTCAGACGGGGTTTACAGGTGGCTGGTATCGGGAATTTTGCTCAGTTGCAGCAGCTTACCGAGATTGACTTGCTTGATTTACTAGGGGATGCCGCCTACCGCATCTATCTGCATGCTCGGGGGCGAGATTACCTACCGATTATGGGGCTTTACCCCACTGAAGAAATAAGGATTGGCTTTTCTTGCCCCCCAGAAGCCGTAATAGATGCTTGCCGAATCAAGCAATGGCTGGATCAAGGGGTGGGGATGTTATATTCTCGCTTGCAGGAACAGAACCAGGGATGCCGACGCCTGACTTTAAGTCTGAGGTCGGGAGGGAAGATGATAACTGCTGAGAAGGTGCTGTCAACGGGACGACAGGAGAGAAAAAGCCTTTTGACTTTGTTCACCTTACTGGCTGAGCAGATGAATTGTTCCGGGGAAAGTGACCAGTTACTAATGAGTGTTGCTGGTCTCTACCCACTCTATCTTCGAGAGCAGGATTTGTTCTCGGCCCAGGTGCGAAATCCCGGAGCAGTAGGAATTAGTGAAGTGAAGGCAGGGCTAGAGCTCAGGTACCCTGGAGTTCTTAGTTCGCCTATTACCTTGCATCGCCGGGAGACAGCCTTAGTTCAATGTGACCCCTGGCGTTGCGCGACGGTAGACTTTTTAAGGGGGAAGAATGGTGTTTGTTCACCCGCACACCCATAGCCCCTTTTCCTTGCCGGGCTTTTACTGCGACCGCACCGACCACCGACTCGGAGTGGACGGATAGTCGTATTTATGTCCTTAGAAACTGAGTTTGGGTCACCGTTTTTGAGGATGTTTATCAACGTTACGGACTGCTGATTTTTACCCCTCCAACCGGAGATATTGATAGTAGAAGGGTTAATACAACGGTGGGGAAAAGGAGTAAGTGTACTGGACCAGAAGATAAGCAAAAAAAAGTAAACCTAAACAAATGATTAGAATATGGCTAAGATAGCGTAATTAGTGGTTGCCGTCATTAATTTGTCATCATCAAAACGGCGTTTAATCTCTAAACCAGTGTAAACTAATACTCTTTGACAAGAAAAGGAATATTTAACCAGGTGTTGAATAATTCATAAGCATCGTTTACAGAAGGAGGGGTCAGTAATGGATAATTATAAAAATCTAAAGGTTACTCAGGAGAATGGTATTATTACCTTGATTATTAACCGGCCGCAGGCGATGAATGCATTGAATGAGGAAACCCTTTTAGAAATTGAAGCAGTCACTAAAGCGATCAAAGCTACTAATGAAGTCAAGGTGGTAATTATTACTGGAGCCGGTGAAAAGGCATTTGTGGCTGGAGCCGATATTGTGTATATGCAGGAACTATCGGCAATGCAAGGACGTGAATTTGGAATGCTAGGTCAAAGGGTTTTTCGCGGGGTTGAGTCGATACAGGTTCCGGTGATAGCTGCGGTTAATGGTTTTGCTCTCGGGGGCGGTTTGGAACTTGCTTTAGCCTGTGACTTTCGGATTGCAACCGAGAATGCTAAGTTTGGACAACCTGAGGTTGGATTAGGGATTACACCTGGATTTGGTGGAACCCAACGCTTGCCACGTCTGGTAGGAACCGGTTGGGCTAAACAACTGATTTATAGTGGAGACAATATTGACGCGACCACAGCCTTGCGTATTGGTCTCGTCAACCAAGTGGTAGCGACCCAAGAATTGATGCCACTCGTTGATAAGTTAGCCCACCGTATTAGTCAGCGTGCACCCCGAGCCGTGCA
>JBLNAS010000109.1:0-4172 GCA_050259475.1 Methylocystaceae bacterium | reverse complement strand
ACCATAATTCTTGGTTAGATTTTCTACTTCAATAACGCCCATTTTGTGTTCCTCCAATTTTGTTCATACAAACAGTTTCGCTGGCATTTCCCATTACCTTTCCATTTCATTTATTGTCTCCGCAAATAAGTTTCATATTAATTCCATCCTGCTTTCAAGCAGCCCAATTTACGGTGCCAATACCTAAGTCTTCAAGAATCAGTTATAACTTATGTAAATTGCTCTTGCAGAATGGATTCCCGGAACCCTGATAGGTTCTGCTGCGCGGACAGAAAACTCTCCTTAGCCCTAGAATATAAGGTATAGTTTTTATACTACCTCGTACCCCACCAATCATTGACCAGAAAAGGATGCTGCTTTGTGGATAAACACCAAATTTTAAAATACTATTTTGGTTATGATCAATATAAATTTGGCCAGGAAGCTATCATTGATCAGATTCTCGCTCACCGTGATGTATTAGCTATTATGCCTACCGGTGGTGGTAAGTCACTCGGCTACCAGGTGCCAGCACTACTTAATCCCGGAACTGCTTTGGTAATTTCCCCCCTTATCTCCTTGATGAAGGATCAGGTAGATGCA
Organism: Methylocystaceae bacterium; assembly: GCA_050259475.1. GTDB lineage: Bacteria > Bacillota > Syntrophomonadia > Syntrophomonadales > JBLNAA01 > JBLNAA01. The sequence continues at coordinate 3,590 of JBLNAS010000109.1, read as the reverse complement.
CTCCATGACCGGGGAATAGCTGCTGCTTTCATCAACAGCTCGTTGTCGGCTTCTGAGCTGCATATGATATTTCAACAAGCCCGGAATGGAGTATATAAACTGCTTTATATCGCCCCCGAGCGACTGGAAAGTGATAGCTTTGCTACCCTAGCTTCAGTGCTCGACATCTCCTTTATTGCCGTGGATGAGGCACACTGTGTTTCACAATGGGGTCATGATTTTCGTCCTAGTTATTTGAGAATCGCCAAATTGATAAACCAGTTGCCGGTGCGGCCTACGGTAGCCGCCTTCACCGCTACAGCTACCGATTTGGTAAAAAGAGATATTATTAGCCAACTTGGCTTGCAAAACCCTTACCAGCTTAATGCTGGGATTGACCGTGAAAACCTTTACTTTGAGGTCGCCAAGCCAACTGATAAATTTGCCTATTTACACGAATTCCTCAATGCTAATGGTGATAGCTCAGGTATCATATATTGTGCCACCCGCAAGACAGTAGAAACCGTGTCGGCCAAACTGCAACAAAAGGGGATAGCTGCCACCAGGTATCACGCTGGCCTTTCCGAGTCGGAACGGACAGCTAACCAGGCAGCCTTTTCCCATGACCAGAAGCCAATCATGGTGGCAACCAATGCTTTTGGCTTGGGTATCGATAAATCCAACCTGCGATTTGTTCTCCACTATAACCTACCCCGTAGTATCGAGAGCTATTATCAAGAGGCAGGACGGGCGGGGCGGGACGGAGAAATAGCTCAGTGCCTGCTTTTATATTCCGCCGCTGATATCATTACTAACAAACTACTAATTGAAAATAGCGGCCAGGATGTTGATAAAACTGAAGAATACCAAAAGTTGAGTGCTATGAGCGACTACTGCCATACTGACGGCTGCTTACGCCAATATATATTGAAATATTTCGGGGATAGCCATCTAGATGGTGAATGTGGGAATTGCGGCAACTGCAATAGTCAGATCGAAAGCACTGATATAACCATTGAGGCACAGAAAATCATGTCCTGTATTAAGCGAATGGGAGAACGTTTTGGCAGCAGCATGGTAGTTAATGTGCTGCGGGGGAGCCAAGCCGCTAAGCTAAATGAATTGGGATTTAATCAACTTTCCACCTACGGAATTATGAAGGATTACGCCGCTGAAACGATTAAAGAGATTATCGCTTTTCTAGTTGCCGAAGGATACCTATCGGTTACCGGTGATAAATACCCCATTCTGGTACTGAACTCTAGATCATATATGGTGGTTCGAGGACAAGAAGCCGTATCCATCCGTCGGGTCATCAAAAAGCAATCAGTGGTGGAGGCAGGTCATGCTTTGGCCGTGGACAGCAACCTATTAGTCAGCCTCAAACAACTGAGGAAAGAGTTAGCTATCGAGCAGGGGGTAGCACCCTTTGTCGTTTTTTCTGATGCTTCATTACACGCGATGTGTCGCCAATATCCGCTTACTGAACAGGAGTTTTTAAATATCCCCGGGGTTGGTGATTTCAAATTACAGAAATACGGTCGCCAATTCATCACCGCTATCAAGCAATATGTGCAGGACCATAATCTTGAGCCATCCCGTGATCTGACAACTAGCAATAAGGTAAAACGTCGGAGGGATGAACCTTCCCCACCCCGAGTTGACACTCGGATGGTAACCTATGAGCTTTATAATTCCGGGAAAACGGTGCCGGAAATCATGGCCGAGCGGGGACTAACTGAGCAGACGATTATGGGTCATCTGATTGAATCACTACAAAGAGGCTTGCCCTTGGATTACGAATGCTTTATTCCCCACGAACTCGAGCCTGCTATCATCGAAGCTATCAAAATCCATGGCACCACTCAGCTAAAGCTGATTAAAGCTGCCCTGCCACCGGAGGTTACCTATGGGGCTATTAAGTTAGTGATCTATAAATATCAACTAGGTTAACAATACCTAGTTAAACTCTAGATATTATTTTTGTTACATTATTGACATTGTTTTTGTTCCCATGTTAGGATTAGACATCAATTAAATAACCAACCTCTTATCAAGAGTGGCTGAGGGACTGGCCCGATGACGCCCGGCAACCATCCGTTTTATTACGGAAACGGTGCTAATTCCTACAGATTTTTGTCTGGAAGATGAGAGAGGCAACTTACGTATGTTAAGCCTCTTTGTCCAGCAAAGAGGCTTTTTTATTTTCTTTTTGCAACATTTTATATTGGCAGTAATAAACAGGCAAATCCATACCCAAAGGAGCACCTATTATGATTAAAATAAATAACTTGACCAAGATCTATCCTACCCCTACCGGGCCACTAGTAGCTCTAGACCAGGTGTCACTAGCGGTAAAGCAGGGTGAAATTTTCGGGATTATTGGCCTATCTGGGGCTGGGAAAAGCACCCTGATTCGCTGTATCAATATGCTGGAAAGGCCCAATTCGGGCAACGTCTTAGTGGATGGGGTTGACCTAAGTGCCCTAAATGAAGCTGAATTGCGCCAGGCACGGCAGAAGATAGGTATGATATTCCAGCATTTTAATCTGCTTTCCTCCCGAACTGTACGGGGCAACATTGAATTCCCCCTCGAGATTGCCGGGATTAATCCCTCAATCAGAACGCAACGTGTCGAGGAACTGCTGGCGATAGTGGGGTTGACCGACAAAGCAGATAGCTATCCTTCCCAGCTGTCAGGTGGGCAAAAGCAACGGGTAGGCATTGCACGCGCCTTAGCTAACAACCCTCATATAGTGCTTTGTGATGAGGCGACATCCGCTCTCGATCCGCAGTCCACACAGTCCATTTTGGCTCTTTTGCGTCAAATCAATGATGAGCTGGGGGTGACCATCGTGCTAATCACCCATGAGATGGAAGTCATCAAACAGATTTGCGATCGGGTGGCGGTTATTGAGCAAGCCCAGATTGTAGAAACCGGTACGGTTCTTGATATTTTAGCCTCACCCCAGACTGATACTGCGCGTACTTTTGGTCAGTCCATCATGGCTAAAGATTGGGTCGGTGGTAAGTTAAACCCGGAGGGGTGCCTAATTCAGGTTGCGTTTATCGGCCAAAGTGCTAACCAACCGATAATATCAAGAATGATGCGTCAATATCCGATTGAAATCAATATTCTCTACGGCAAGATTGAACAGATAAAAGAGCTGCCCTTCGGGCATTTAACCTTAGAGTTATTAGGCGATCCCCAAGATATCCAGGCTGCCATCAGCTATCTAACTAGTGAAGGCTTACCAGTGGAGGTAATCAATCATGTTTGATCTGACTTTAGCCCTACCCTGGTTAAGTCAACCGGATACCCTGGTATGGGTCCAGAAAATCATCATCGCCATCTGGGAAACCATCTACATGACCATGTTTTCCGGGGTGCTAGCCTATGCTATCGGTCTTCCCCTGGGCATCATTCTGGTAATAACCGCTCGGGGACACATTAGTGAACAACTACCGCTCAATCGGAGCCTGGGCGCAGTGATCAATGCCTTGCGTTCACTACCGTTTATTATATTAATGATTTTCATCATACCTTTAACTCGATTATTGATTGGCACCTCGATTGGTACCACTGCCACTATCGTACCATTGACCGTAGC
>JBLNAS010000108.1:0-3015 GCA_050259475.1 Methylocystaceae bacterium | reverse complement strand
CGTTTTCTCGGTGTCCCTTCGGGTCGCGGGTATTTAGCAGCTAAGGTAGCATTCTTTTCGATCACCAACAAACACCGCGCTTCGTCATTAATTGTATAAGGATGCCTTTCCTTAACGCGACCTTTAAGCTCCTTTAGTGCCTCCTCAGCCAAGGCTAATTCATCATCTAATGCTGGTCCCTTCCAGGAAATCAATACCCCCCCTACGAGGACAAAGGGTAAGCTATACTCTAAAAGCACTCGCAATTCCGCTACTGCTCGGGCAGTAACGATCTCGAATCGCTCTCGGAGCTTAGCGTCTCTAGCCAGAGTTTCGGCGCGACCTCTAATTATTTCCACATTGAGCAGTTCCATTTCCTGCTTGGCTTCAAGTAACCATTTAACTTTTTTTTGTTCGGCTTCTAACAGGATAAATTGGGTCTGGGGATTAGCTATCGCGAGGGGCAGGGCCGGAAAGCCGCCACCGCTACCGATATCCAAACAGGTTTTCCCTGGTTTAATTAAGTTTTGCCCGGCCAACGCATCCTGCCAATGATAATCTAAATCAGCTCGGCTTAACTGGCGGCTAACCAAATTTATCTGCTGATTCTTACTATATAGTAGATCAAGAAACTTTTGTTGTTGCTGACTATACACTTTGCCGCCTCATTTTTTCCAAATGCACTAATAACACATTAATATCAGCTGGTGATACCCCGCCAATGCGAGCCGCTTGTCCGATTGAGACTGGTTGATAAGCCTGCAACTTCGCTTTAGCCTCATTAGATAAGCCTATCACCTGATCATAGGCAAAGTTTTCCGCTAACCGTTTATCTTCGAGTTTTTCATATTTCTCTACCTGTGCTAGTTGCTTTTTTACATAACCTTCATATTTACAATGAATAGATAGCTGTTCAGCCACCTGATAATCGAGATCCGGCGGTGCTTTTCCCCATTGCTGGAGGTCAGACAAGGTTACCTCTGGCCGCTTTAATAGCTCCCAAGCCGATATGGTATCCCGCAAAGAACCTGAACCACGGCTTTGCAAAAGCTGGTTAATCTCTTCATCGCTGCTTTCAACCCGGCACGCTTGCATGGCTTGGCGAACCATCACTAACTGTTCACTTTTTTCACTAAATTTCCGCCAACGGCTATCATCAACCAAACCCAGTTGCCGTCCAATTTCAGTTAGCCGCAGATCAGCATTATCCTGTCGCAAGAGGAGGCGGTACTCGGAGCGGGAGGTTAGTAACCGGTATGGCTCTTCCAGCTCCTTGGTTACTAAATCATCAATAAGCACTCCTATATAAGCCTGGCTGCGTTTGAGGGTAAACGGCTCCTTTTCTCGGGTATATTGGGCAGCATTAATCCCGGCCATTAATCCTTGGGCTGCCGCTTCCTCATAACCCGAAGTGCCATTGATTTGACCGGCGGTAAATAGACCAGCCACACCCTTCACCTCCAGGGAGGGCTTAAGTTGCGAAGCTGGTATATAATCATATTCTATGGCATAGCCCGTACGAATAATCTTTACCTGCTGCAGACCAGCTATACTGCGCAATACCTGGAGTTGTACCTCTTCGGGCATGCTGGTATTCATGCCCTGTACATACATTTCGTCAGTATTAAAGCCTTCAGGTTCAATAAAAACTTGATGTTGATCACGCCCGGTAAACCGGACTACTTTATCCTCAAATGAGGGACAATAGCGGGGGCCAATCCCTTGAATAGTACCATTAAATAAGGGAGAGCGATGCAGATTTTCGCGTACGATTTCATGGGTTCTGGCATTGGAGTGGGTGAGCCAACACGAAAGCTGACGCCTCCCGGGCTGATATGAACTCATGAAAGAAAAATTGAGCGGGCCTTCATCTCCTGGTTGTTCTTCCATTTGACTGTAGTTCACACTCCGTCCATCAATTCGTGGAGGAGTTCCGGTTTTAAAGCGTCCTAATGTTATCCCTAATTCACGCAGACTATCAGCAAGACGACGGGCTGGGAATTGGTTGTTCGGCCCGCCTTCAAAGGCCAGGTCACCGACTATTATCTTACCTTTGAGATAAGTACCCGTAGTTATAACCAGTGCACGGCAATCATAACTAGCTCCGGTACGGGTAATAATACCCTGCACGGTAGTTCCCTGACAGATAATATCTTCAACCTCTGCCTGCAGCAGATCCAGATTGGCTTGCGCTAATAGGGTGGCAATCATATCTTGTTGGTAGAGATACTTATCGGCCTGCGCCCTTAATGCTTGTACGGCAGGCCCTTTACCCGTGTTAAGCATTCGGATCTGTAATCTGGTCTTATCAGTGGTTAAACCCATTTGACCGCCTAAGGCATCTATTTCTCGCACTAGCTGCGCCTTTGCGGGTCCACCTACCGATGGATTGCATGGCATCATGGCGATCATATCCAGATTCATGGTTACGAGCAAAGTGGAGACGCCCATGCGTGCAGAAGCCAGTGCGGCCTCACACCCAGCATGTCCCGCTCCGATAACAATAACCCCATAACTCCCCACTTTATATTGCGCTTTCACCTCTTAACCTCCATTACTTTCCGATACAAAACTCAGAAAAAATCCGATCAATAATCTCCTCTTTGATACTGCGGCCAGTTACTTCACCCAGATTGTCTTGAGCAATCATCACATCAACTGCCAGGCAGTCAAGACTAATACCACTAACGATTCCAGCCCTTATTTCATCTAAGCTAGCTAAGGTTCGTTCCAAAGCTGCCTTTTGCCGGAGATTCGCCAGAAATCCCGGGTCACGTTCAGCCAAATCTTGACCCACCCCGAGATTAAATATCGCCTCCACTAAATCCTCTACCCCTTGGTCAGCTTTGACGGAGGCCGGGATAACTTGCGCCTTACTCGTCAAATGCACCAACTGGGCCTCACTAATCCTGCGTTCCAGCAAATCGATTTTGTTAACAAAAAATATTGTTGGCTTTTGCTGCTGCTGAATAAAAGCCAGGATATCCTCATCTTCATCTGATAAACCGGCACTAATATCTAATACCATAACCACCA
>JBLNAS010000107.1:0-3720 GCA_050259475.1 Methylocystaceae bacterium | reverse complement strand
CTTGGTGGAATAGAAGGGGGTGAAGATATGAGGCAGTACCTCTTGACTAATACCGGAACCATTGTCCTCTATCTCGATCACAAAACCATCTGCTGCTTTAAGATAGGTATTAATAATCCGTATAGTTCCACCCTGGGGCATGGCTTGAATCGCGTTACAAGCCAGATTCAAGATCGCCTGTTTAAGGCGTTTACTATCAGCATTGGTGTCAGGAAACTGGGACGGTACTAGAATATACTGCACCTCAATATCATGAATCAAGGCTTGGCCTTTGAGTAGATTGGCAATCTCCTTGGTAAGTACTCCAAGATTACAGCAATCCATGGCTGGTTCACTCGGCCTTGATAAATGCAAAAGTTGACCCGCGATCTGGTTGATATCCTCGATCTCCTCTAACATAATGCTAATGTATTCGCGCCCGCAGTCATTGCCTTGCCATTCCTGGCACAACATTTGTAAAAACCCTTTTAAACTAGCTAGCGGATTACGGATTTCATGCACAATACCGGCTGCCATCTGGCCCAGGTTGGATAATGACCCCATTTGCATTAACTGTTCCGCATTAGAAGGAATATCAACTTGCAGTTGATCTATTAGAGGAGTCGACCACTGACAAGGATCAACTACCCTGGCAAACAGTGACATCCTTCTGCGCACTTGTTGAGCAAATTGAGGACAGTTATTGGGGTTTAGCACCAAAATATCACCTCCATGGTAACCTACTCCTGATATTCGGTGCTTAAGACTAATTTCCTTTTATTTCCATTATTACAAATTATGATCTATTTTTCTCTTCCCTTAAGCTAATCCTTTGTGACTAGGTGTTCTATCACCTTACCCGCCTGCAAACTAGCTTTGACTGCAATAATACGCTGATTTTTCGATCCCCGATAAACTAGATCAAGTTCCCGTTCAGCTTCGATAAATGGCCCATCAATTAGGACATCAATTAACGGTAAGATTGGCGATTCTAGCAATTCTTCATAAGTGTAACCGGTGTAACACCAGATGTTTAAATGAGGGAAGCGGGTTCTTAAACCGCTTACCAGTTGCAGAGATGCTGCGGGCTGAAAGAACGGTTCACCTCCACTAAGGGTTATCCCCTGGTGCAACGGTGTTAAGTGTTTCGCTATCAAATCCAGAGCTGCGTTTACTGATAACCTTTGGCCGCTCTGTTCATCCCAGGTATCAGGATTATGACAGCCAATACAGTGATGTGGACAGCCCTGCAAATACAGAGTCAATCTAATCCCGGGGCCATCAACCGTACTTTCTGACGTCATACCCGCTAAAACAATAATTGGCTCCAAATCGGTATCCCTCCCTTACCCACTATATACATCTTAGCCTTCACCAACTGCTTAGACAATTGCGAGAGGTCAGAAGTAATATTTTTTAAGTGACTAAAACCCAGTTGTTCAAAAGGGTTATTCGCTATATCGATTTCCTATTTACCATAAATCATGGTGGTTTATAATTATTTATAGGAGCATAAAAACTCAGTTCGGTGCTAGTCCGAACACACCGCTTATGTGGTGTCAGTAAAGCTAAGACCAAGCGACACGGTCACTAGAATAGACTTACTCACAACCAGGAACTCTCCCTGGTTGTCTTTTTACGGTTGCTTTAGTTTTTCTCAACATCTACTCCGATTGTTGAAACTTCAACTTAGTCGTATTCACTCCGCCTAGCTGGGTTAACATTTAGCTATGATAGTAATTAGCCTTTAACATCGTAATTTACCCTGGTAGTATAGGTTCATTAAACGAAAGGAATGACTGAACATGCAGTATCGTGAACTAGGCCTATCTGGCATAAAGGCCTCGGTAGTGGGCATCGGCACCTGGCAAATGGGGGGCTGGCGCTGGGGTGGCACCGAGGAGAAAAGCTCTATTAACACCCTTCATGCGGCTCTGGATACTGGTATAAATCTTGTTGACACCGCTCCAGCCTATGGTCGTGGCTTGTCAGAGGAAATAGTCGGCAAGGCCATCAAAGACCGAAGAGATAAGGTGATATTAGCCACTAAGTGCGGTCTAATCTGGCATGCTGATCAAGGAACCTTTTTCTTCGAACAAGCTGGTGGACCCATTAATAAATACCTGGGACCGGAATCAATCAAATATGAGATTGAGCAGAGCTTAAACCGGTTACAAACTGATTATATTGATCTTTATCAGACTCATTGGCAAGATCCTACCACCCCCATCGAAGCAACTATGGAGATCTTACTCCAGCTTAAAACGCAAGGCAAGATCCGGGCCATTGGGGTCAGTAATGCCAATACCGCCCAGATGGCGGAATATAAGAAATATGGCCTAATCGCCAGTGATCAAGAATTGTATAGTATGTTTGATCGCCAAATCGAAGCCGAAAATCTACCCTATTGCGCAACTAACCATATCTCAGTTATCTCTTATGCTCCCTTAGCCAAAGGTCTCTTATCTGGCAAGATCGGCCCGGGACGCATTTTTAGCGGTGATGACCAGCGGGCAGGGCATCCCCGTTTTACGGTAGGTAATCTCCAAAGGGTACAAGATTTATTAAAGAAATTCCTACCTTTGACCGAGACACATAACATCAACCTTAATCAGTTAGCTATCGCCTGGAACTATTCTCAACCTGGGGTCACCCATGTTCTAGCCGGTACCCAAAAACCGGAGCAGGCCATTGACAATGCCGGTGCTGGAGATATTGAGCTTAGTCCAATGGAATTAGCCTTTATTAACCAAGCACTAGTCGATTTCTCCTGGGAATAAACCTATATCATAAATCCATAAATGAGACAAGAAAGGTGCTGTCCACTGGGACGAGCACCTTTCTTGTCCTTATGTAATTTAAAGGTTAGCCGCAATGTAAGTCAGTTGATAACTAAAACGTATTATTTGCAGAAAAAGAAACGGGGGTAATACTGGTGATATTTGCAATTTTGGCGGTTTTATTAATAGCTGGTGTCGGGGCCCTGATGGTATTATCGGTTCACCAAAGCGAAGAGGAAATATCTACTACTAAGACGAAGCCAACGACTGACCCTACCATATCACAAATATATCAGTTACCTTATGAGCAGTTAGCAAAAGAACTAAAATATGCTCGGGTTACCTGGCCTGCTGACCACCAGACAATTACCATCAATGAAGCTAATAAGCTGGTAGCCATCGTACGAGCTTTCGATCTGCTGCAATTGGTAACCCCCACTAAAGAGTGGCCAACGTCTCCGACGGTTATTCCCTTCACGTTGAACATTTGGTGTGAAGGCACTTCCATTAACTACACTATTATCCAAGAGAGCGACAAATTTTATTATACTGAAAAACCCGGACTTAAGCTCCGTCTTCTGCCCGACACCCTCACCCACCTGCTCCAACTCGAAAAGTAAAAATGAGAATTTGGGGTCAGACCCCAAATTCTCATTTTATATTCGTTGCTAAGGTAGTACTTAGCTTAAGTGGCTTCTCCGGTCGCGGAGCTCGGCTTGTTTGGCATCGTTAAAACGATCAACTGTTGACAGGTAACCGGTTATGCGCCGTACCCGCTTGATTTCATCACTGCCACAGCGCGGGCACTTTTCGGTTTCAATGACCCCCATGTAGTTACAACCCTCACAGAAGTCGATGGGGAAATTGATGCCGGCATAACCGATATCAGAAGCCGCCATGTGTTTAATAACCGCTTCCACGGCTTCTAGATTGTCTACTGGTGGTGCCGACATTTCAACAT
>JBLNAS010000106.1:0-3937 GCA_050259475.1 Methylocystaceae bacterium | reverse complement strand
ACTATGGATGAAGGCTGCTCACAGGCAGTACGCGAAGTATTTGTCAAGCTTTACGAAGAAGGACTTATCTATCAGGGAGATTATATTATTAATTGGTGCACAAAATGTAATACCACGATTTCCGATATTGAGGTAGAGCATGAGGATGAAGCGGGGCACCTATGGCACCTTAAGTACCCGGTAGTAGGTTCTGATGAATACTTGGTGGTAGCTACTACCAGGCCGGAGACCATGCTCGGTGATACTGGGGTAGCAGTTCATCCCGAAGATGAACGCTATAAACATCTGGTCGGGCAAGCGGTGTGCTTACCGTTAACTGGTCGTCAGATTCCGATCTTTGCTGATGATTATGTGGATCGAGAATTTGGTACTGGAGCCGTCAAAGTGACTCCGGCTCATGACATCAATGATTTCGAAATGGGTCGTCGTAATCATCTGGAGAGTATTACGGTATTAAACCTTGATGGGACCATGAATGCTGAAGCTGGGGTTAAATACCAAGGACTTGACCGTTATGAGTGCCGTAAAAAGATAGTAGCTGATTTAAAGGCCCTGGGTAACCTGGTTAAGGTGGAAGAACATAACCATGCGGTCGGGCATTGCTATCGTTGTGATTCCACCATCGAACCCATGGTATCTAAACAGTGGTTTGTCCGCATGAAACCCTTAGCCGAACCCGCCATCGCGCAGGTATTAGCAGGGGAGACTAAATTTGTCCCGGCTCGGTTTACTAAGGTATACACTAGCTGGATGGAGAACATCCGCGACTGGTGTATTTCACGACAATTGTGGTGGGGGCACCGGATTCCGGTTTGGTATTGTGAATGTGGTGAGGTTATAGTCAGTCGAGAAGACCCTACCAGTTGCCCCGCCTGTGGACAAGATAATTTGCAGCAAGATGAAGATGTGCTTGATACTTGGTTCTCTTCTGCTTTGTGGCCATTTTCTACCCTTGGTTGGCCGGAAAAGACGGCTGATTTGGCGCGATATTATCCAACAACGGTCTTAGTAACCGGGCGCGATATTATCTTTTTCTGGGTGGCTCGTATGCTTTTTTCCGGTATTCACCATACCGGTCAGGTACCGTTTGCTGATGTCCTGATTCATGGTCTGATACTTGACGAAAAGGGACGTAAAATGAGCAAATCACTGGGTAATGGTATTGACCCCATCGATATAATTGAACATTTTGGTGCTGATACCTTACGCTTTGCCCTGGTTACAGGCAATACCCAGGGTAATGATGTCCGTTTCCATATGGACAAGGTCGAGAACACTAGGAACTTTGCGAACAAGATCTGGAATGCTTCTCGCTTTGTTATCATGAATCTTAAGGATTATGAACCAATAGTCTGGACGCCGGAGGAATTAACCGCTGCTGACCGCTGGATTCTTACCCGTATGGGTCAAGTAATCTCCGAGGTTACGGAACGTTTGGAGAATTATGATCAGGGTGAAGCTGCCAGATTAGTTTATGATTTTATTTGGGACGAGTTCTGCGATTGGTATATTGAACTTAGCAAACCGCGACTCTACCAACCACCAAGTCCACGGGTGCGGCAGGTAGTGCAGGGAGTCTTAAACGAGGTACTGACTACGGTTCTTAAACTCCTGCACCCATTTATGCCCTTCATCACTGAAGAAATATACCAGTTTCTCCCGGGTCACGAAAAAAGCATCATGGTATCCGCTTGGCCTTCAAGCCAATTGGAGCATTGCTGGCCTGATGCGGTAGAAGAAATGAAAATTGTCATGGAGGTAATTCGTTCTATTCGTAACCTGCGTGCGGAAGTGGGGGTCAATCCAGGTGTAGCTGTAACCGCTAACTTGGTTGCACATAATGCCCCGTCCCAGCAGGCTTTAGAGCATGGGAGGGACTATATAGCCAGTTTGGCTAAGGTTGGTGACTTGCTTATCGTAGCGGTTAATGAAGTGGCAGCTCCCGATCAAGCCTTGAGTGCACATCTGGCTACCATAGATATTTATTTACCGCTGAAGGGCCTGGTGGATATTGAAAAGGAAATGGCTCGTCTGGGGAAGGAAATGGATAATCTTCTTAAAGATGAGAACGTGATACGTGGCAAACTGGAAAACGAAAAATTCATCAGCCGTGCTCCCGATGAGGTAGTGGCCAAGGAGAGAGAAAAGCTAGATGAGGTACTACGCAAAAAGGAAGGTGTCAGCTTACGATTGCAGGTACTGAAGCAGCCATAGCAAAATATTTAAGCAGTCTACTACAATATGGGGCCAAACCGGGCTTAGAAAGGATTAATCGCCTGACCGAGCTGCTGGGAAGGCCCCAGAATAATTTCGCTAGTATTCATGTTGGAGGGACAAATGGCAAGGGATCTACATCCCTAATGTTGTCCCGGGTGCTGTCGGCTGCAGGCTACCAAACTGGACTATTTGTGTCACCACATATACACACTTATCGTGAACGTGTGCAAATAAATGGCGAGATGATAAGCATTTCGCAGTTTGCTGATTGTTTGTCACAGGTGGATAATTTACTACCGACCTTGGAGGCGGAGGGTCATTCCCATCCGACCGAGTTTGAGGTTTTGACGGCAGCGGCTTTGCTCTATTTTAGTAATCAAGCGGTTGATATAGCAGTGATTGAGGTTGGGATGGGGGGAATTTATGATTCTACTAATATCGTCCGGCCATTAGTCTCAATTATCACTAATATCGAATTGGATCATACTGCTTATTTAGGTAATACCATTACTGAGATTGCTACCAACAAGGCGGGGATAATTAAGGAAGGTGTGCCGATCATAACCACCGAGAGAAAGTCGGTGGCTTTGCAGGTTATGACCGAAACTGCAATACGAAAGGGAGCGGAGCTGCTTCCAGCACTAGAATTAGTTAAGGTGAAATCGCTTATTAGTGAAATTTATGGGCAAAAGGTGGCGGTTTCGGGCTATGGTGGCGAGGCAGAAATATGGCTTGGGTTACCTGGGGCTTATCAACGCGATAATTTAGCTCTGGTTTGGACGGCTTTACAATGTCTACGCGAGCAGGGGCTAAGTATATCTGCCCAAAAAACGACCGAGGCCTTGGCCACCTGCTGTTGGCCGGGGCGAATGGAACTAATTGGCGAAGATCCAATTATAATTCTGGATGCTGGCCATAACGCGGCTGGAGCCCGAGCCATGACCGCAGCTTTGCACGAAGTGTTACCCGGTCGTGGGGTGGTGGTAGTAGCCGGAATTTTAGATGACAAGGATGCTGAGCCTTTTTTAACTAATTTGCCACTCGAAACCCAAGCTGTGGTTATTACCCGACCTGACAGTCCGCGTGCCATTAAATGGCGGCAAAGAGCGGAACTAGCTGAACAATATTATAACCAAGTTTATCAGGTGGAACTTATTGAAGAGGCAGTACAAAAGGGAGTAGAACTGTTGAATCCGGGGATGGTATTAGTGGTTACCGGATCTTTCTATGTATTAGATCGAGCCCGTAAATACTTGTTAAATAGAGAAATTGAAGGGAAATAGCCGGTCTTTGTACCCAATTTAGGGGGGCGCTTTTAAGCGGCTTAGTTCCGAAATAAATACTGTTTTAATATACTCAAAGATTACGTAGAATTAACATGGGCTTAACAGTAGAAACCATCATCGTTGTTATAATGAATACGTACTTAACATCACAAGGAGGATTTGCCTGTTGGTTGCCATACGCTTTAAACCCCGAGATTCTTATTTCTTTGATAGTTTTGACCAAATGGCGGGCTTGCTTATCGAAGGAACTGCTGCACTCAAAGATTATGTATTTAATGATGGCAATCCCTTACCGCGATTAGAAAAACTAAATCAGCTTGAGGCTGAAGGTGACAATATTTTTGGCGCAATATTAGATAAGATTAATACCACTTTTATTACCCCTTTTGATCGGGAAGATATTTACGAGTTATCTAAAGAATTAAATAAGATCC
>JBLNAS010000105.1:0-2656 GCA_050259475.1 Methylocystaceae bacterium | reverse complement strand
GTCCGTTTAGGTTGCGATTGACTACCGCCGCGCCCCCACTCGCTAATATTTGGGTCACAAAATCATGACCGTCATGATGGGTACCAGGCAGGGCAAAGAACAAGGTGCCTGAGCTTGACTTGCGGGAATCGATACTTACTGAGTTAACTAAAAAATGGGTATCTCTAGCTTGTAATTCTCCATTAACAATATCAGCAATTGCTTTTAACTGCCTGTTCATCTCGCCAATAGCTCCTCCAGTATTTCCCTTGCCACTTCACGGTCATCAAAGTGAAGAACTTGGGAGCCTATAAGCTGATAGTCCTCATGTCCTTTACCAGCTATCATTACTAAATCACCGGGCTCAGCCATAGTCAATGCCCGACGTATTGCTTCCCGACGGTCAGCCTCAATTATATAGTCGGCACCTGTCACTCGCTGCACTCCCGGTTCTATTTCCCGGATGATGGCCAGCGGTTCCTCAGTACGCGGGTTATCAGAAGTAACTATAGTAAAATCACTGTAACGTGCCGATATCTCACCCATTATCGGGCGTTTGGTGCGATCTCGATCCCCGCCACAGCCAAAAACGGTAATTAACCGATTGGTTTTAACCTCAACTGAAGTTTTCAAGACATTTTCCAGGCCATCAGGGGTATGTGCATAATCAACCACGACTGCAAAAGGCTGTCCGACCTCCACCGTCTCATATCGACCGGCAACACCAGCGACTTGCTCGACGGCTTTTTTAACTACCGCGAGCTCAATACCATCGGCATAGGCGTAAGCAGCAGCGGCCAGGACATTATAAACCGAAAACATGCCCACTAATTTAAGGTTAAGCTCAACTTGTTGGCTCCCATAAACCAGTAAAAACCGGGTACCGGTTAGAGTAATATGAATAGCTTCTGCACGCACCATAGCCTCTGGTTTTAGCCCATAGGTTATTATGGGTCCCGGAGCGGCACCAATAAATTCTGTCGCACTAGGGTCATCGAGATTAATAATCGCTGGTTTATCTGGCGCCAGTTCACCAAACAATTTGATTTTTGCCTGGCGATACTCGTCCAAGTTATGATGATAATCAAGATGGTCCTGAGTTAGGTTGGTAAAAATCGCCGCTGCAAAAGGTATACTCGCTACCCGACCCAAATCTAGAGCATGGGAGGAAACCTCCATTACTAAGTGGCTAGCTCCAGCATCTAATGCTCGGCGGAAAAAGCGTAAAATGTCCATCGCTTCGGGGGTGGTATGGTGCATCTCCTCCCGATAATCACCAATTAATCCATAAAGTGTACCCATCAGAGCAGTAAC
Organism: Methylocystaceae bacterium; assembly: GCA_050259475.1. GTDB lineage: Bacteria > Bacillota > Syntrophomonadia > Syntrophomonadales > JBLNAA01 > JBLNAA01. The sequence continues at coordinate 1,363 of JBLNAS010000105.1, read as the reverse complement.
CTGGCCGTTAGTTTCTAGTATCGCTTTGATGAGATGAGTAGTGGTCGTTTTGCCATTCGTTCCCGTTACCCCAATAACCTTTAGGTGATGCTGCGGCTGGCCATAGAAATTAGCAGCCAGGAAGGACATAGACTGACGGCTGTCCTCCAGTACTACCTGCGGTAAATCAAGCTCCAGTTCGTGTTCTACCACTAAGGCGGCGGCGCCTTTTTCACAAGCCTCGACCGCAAAATTATGTCCATCTACTTTGAAGCCGGGGACACAAACAAAAAGATCCCCCGGTTGTACTTGCCGCGAGTCATAAGTTATACCTTTTATTTCAACCTCCAGGTTCCCCCGCTGGTTCTTGATTGCTATTTGGTTCAAACATTGTTTGAGCTGCATTATTAGCCCTCCCATTAAACTATCAGTAAGCAGGTTTAAACCAGACCTTAATCAGACTTCCCGCTTTTAGGGTACTGCCGGCTTCTGGTTCCTGCTTCTCAGCCATGCCATAACCATGGCTCTCGAGTTTTAATCCGACTTGTGATAGTAATCTTGCTACTTCCTTCATTGACTTACCCGATAAGTCTGGAACCGTTACCTGATAGGCATTGATCCTTCCAGACGGGGCGGTTGACATCATTAAAATAACTCGGCTTCCTGGATTAACCAGCGTTTCTGCTTGTGGATTTTGTTCCCGTACTAAAAGCCCATCACCATCAACCTTGGCATTTAATCCCCGTTGCTTCAGCTCATCTAAAGCATCAGCTAAGGGAAGATTGACCAAATTAGGTATTGCAATCTGCTCAGCAACCGCCGGTCCTTCTGTTTCGGTCTGGCGGGGCACACCTAAGTAAACTAGAGAATCTTCAAGAATGGCCTTAACTAATGGTGCTGCTACCGTACCCCCATAATAAGGATAGCCCTTAGGATCATCAACCACAACCAAAGTAGCCAGCCTAGGCGCATTAGCGGGGGCAAAGGCAATAAAAGAGGCTAAGTGCTGATCAGACATGTAACCACCATGGGGAGCTATCTTTTGTGCGGTTCCGGTTTTACCTGCAACGCGATAACCATCAATATAAGCATTTTTCCCGGTTCCATTCTTGACTACTCCCTCTAGAATCATGCATAATTCCTGCGAAGATTGCTCACTGATCACCCGCCGTATCCTGATTGGTTCCACCGCTTTAACTAACTGACCCTGTTCATCTAATACTTCCTTGAGTAGATGCGGGCGATAAAGAATACCGCCATTAGCTACCGTAGCTACCGCATTTAAAAGCTGAATCGCGGTTACCGCATTCGCTTGACCAAAAGACATGGTTGCCAAATCAACCTGAGTGGCTCGCTTTTCGGGAACAATTATGCCCTTAGCCTC
>JBLNAS010000104.1:0-8877 GCA_050259475.1 Methylocystaceae bacterium | reverse complement strand
TGGATGGCCAGTTTGAAATGGTTGATGCTACGGGAGGGCTTTTAGAGCAGGGTAGTAAAGCGACGCTTTGTCGCTGCGGCTTATCAGGGAAAAAACCTTATTGTGATGGCAATCACTTCCGTCAGGGCTGGAAAGAATAAAAAGATCTGGAAAGAATAAAAAGATAAGGAGTGCCGATTGGCAGCTCCTTATCTCTCTTTTTGGTTCGGGTATCGATAAATCTGGCGAATTGAATAACCATCGGTTTTCAGGCTATGGTGTAATAACTCAACCTTAGATGGTTTTATAGAAATCATGTTGAGTTTGACGGGTAGTTTTTCGGGATTAATACCTCGAAATTGCATAAAAGAGAAGTAATCATGGTGTTCGTGATTTACTATGGTAGCTACTCCTTGAAGTTGCAAGCCCGCCAATGATGATATTCCCTGATAATCATCAAACACACTAACTGATACCATATTATTTAACAGCAGGTGAGCAAATTTCTCCCCGCCCTCACTGAGCAAAACAATTTGCTCTTGCCAGATACTGTACTCGATAGGAGTTCCTCGATTGCCAAGCGAACTTGAAGTCGTGAGTACACAAGTATGGTGGGTTAATAAATATTTATCGATTAGCTCCTTAAGCTGCTCGGCAGGAGCAGCATGGAGGTATTGATCTCTTAGCTCTTTTAGTACTATCCCCCAGGATAGTACTTGGGCTGGGTTGAGGTGATTATAGCTTTTTATCTGGTTGCCAGTTTGCTGTCGAAAATGGACCAATAGCTCCTGATCCTTGCTGCTTAGACGGTCAAAATCAAGTTTCCCGGATAGAGCCTTGGTGGTTGCTGCTGGTAAATACAATTCTTTCAAATCATCTAATAGTCGTTGACCGTTACCCAGGTGCATACAGGTGCAAAACAATGCTACCGGTTTGCTTTGTAACCATTCCTGGTTGGCTATAATGAATTGTTGGATGTTATAGGGTATCTGTTCAGAATAAATGGGGAAACCGATTATAATGAAGTCATTCGCTTGATAATCAGCCGGCAGATCATGGAGACCCACTAATCTAGCTGGGCCAAGCAATAAGGAAAGCCACCCAGCTACCTCCTGGGTGGAGCCATATTTACTTTCATATATAACTAACGTTTTTAACATGTTTTCTCCCATTCAGCAGCGGTTTGATTATTTGCAGTCTTTGCTCTGATAAATACTTATTATTATGATAGAAACCGAAGCGGTAGACAAGAAATGGGAAAGGCATGCCGAAGGAGGAGGTGGTAATATGCGTTGCTACGATATATCAATTAGCCCGCTTAGTCCTGATGCGATTTATCCTAATGATCCACCCACTATTTTAACTGAACTCGGTAATTTCGAGACCCAAGGTTATCGGTTGAGCTGCCTGCAATTTAGTTTGCATGCAGGTACCCACTTGGACTTTCCCGCTCATTTCATCGATGAGGGCAAAAACGCCGATGATTATGGCGTCGAAGAGTTTTTCCTGCCAGCTCAGATGGTTGATATAGGTGATGCTCTAACTACAGCTAATACTATGCAAGCCGGGGAGGCTTTACTAGTTAGGACCCGCAGGGGAAATCACCAAGATATTATTGGTCTTACCCCCAGCTTAGCTGAGATCTGTGTCCAGAGGCAATTAGCGTTGGTCGGGATTGATCAGTTAAGTATTGATAGTAGTGGTGGAAGTGATTTCCCGGTCCATCATATTCTGTTGCAGGCGGGGATACTGGTGCTCGAAAACTTGGATTTTGGGGAGATAGCTGCGGGTAAATACCAGTTGCTTTGTTTACCAATTAAAACCGGCAAAACCGAAGCAGCGCCGGCTAGAGCAATATTATTGCCCGCTATATTGAGGGATGAGAAATGAACTCAAGAATAAGAAGAATTCAACTAGGTGTTACCAGCACCTATCTCATTACCGGTGAGGAAGGCTATATTTTAGTTGATGCTGGAGAACCGGGTCTAACCGCTAAATTTAAGCGCATCATCGGCCGGTGGGGTATCAAACCCAATACTATTCGCTTATTGGTCATAACTCATGCACATTATGACCATGTTGGTAGCTTGGCTGAGATTAAACAGTGGTGTGATTGTCCAGTACTGATCCATCCTTATGAAGAAGAGATTTTACGACAAGCACGCATTGTTATACCCCCTGGAACGAAGGTGGTTGGTAAAGTAATGAGCCAAGTTGGCAGCTTACTGCGACCATTTATGAAGTTCCCTGCTTGTCATGGAGACCTATTAGTTACTGAAAGGTATAGTTTACATAGCTTTGGATTAGATGGCATAGTACTGCCGACTCCTGGGCACACACAGGGTAGCTTATCAGTAGTACTAGCATCAGGTGAAGCAATGGTAGGTGACTTAGCCATGAACTTTCTAGGCCAGGACACTTTTCCGATTTTCGGTGATGACCGGCAGCAAATCAAACAAAGCGGTGACCTAGTTAAGGGTGAAGGAGTGCGCATAGTGTATCCTGCTCATGGCGGAGCATTTCCCATTTCGAGGTTAGGTGGCACCATAAGCTAGTTTAAATTTGCAAGAATTAGCAAAGGTCAGGTATGAAGGAACCAAAAACCGTGCTGACGATTGTTTAAATTGTGATGAATGTAAAGAAAAGTGTCCTTGTTCATTACCGATAAGAGAGATGCTAAAAGCCGCTTCTCAACACCTTGAATAATGGACAAAATATTATAACAAAAAGCGAAAATGCTGGCGTAATTCGACAAACTATTGCATAATGAAAGAGAAAACGAGAACAAGCGATGCAAAAGCTGAATATAACTTGATAGTGAAAGCCGTAACATAGCAAAACCTTTCTAAACACCTGTCAGATTAAGTCTGATTTATCTAACTTGTTTAAAGCCGTAATTTCGGTAAAATTAAATTAGTAGAAAAGTATGAATAATCAAATGTAGTTTAGTCGTAAAATTACTACTTGGAAGGATGGTGAAGCGGATGACAAAATTGCAATTAACTTTGTTACTAATCGCACTCGGGTACTTGTTTATTAAAGGCGTCCTTTTCTTCGTGCTTTACCGCCATACTTATATCGTGGAAAAAAGCGCACTAGTTAAGCAAAAAGGCTTACAGAGGATGCTAAAAGGAATGCGCCTTAAGGAGAAACAAAAGTACAGCAAAGCCTACGAATTATCCGGTTTGTCTGGAACTAGAGAAATCGAAAGTATCTAAGGACTTGTTAATTTGAATATATTTAGAACCTTTTCTTGGGTGAAAGGGTTCTTTTGCTTTTTCAGGCAACTTAATGTAAACGGTGATGAATGCTTGGCACAGAGGATGTCAGTCATTCATCATTTTCATAAGCGGATAAAGTTAGGCAACCAGGAATAATAATTATGGTTTTAATGAAGCATAAGTACAGATGATCATGGATTACTTTTTGGAGGTTTGCGGCTTATGGATAACCAGGAGCAAAATATAGTTGCCGGGTTAAATAGTAACGAAATATTCGCTGATGCGTTGTTGCACGAATCTATTCGGGAATCAGGGACCCCTCACCGGTTTACGGTTAATAGCAATGAAAGTAAGCGCACCCTAGATAAAAGTGAAGGTGATATGCTGTCTATCTATAACTCGTTATAATTGCTTTTCAAAGCAGCGGACTGTGGTAGCACTGCCCGCTGCTTTGCAGCGTCTTAAACTTAAGCTTTTTAGGCAGGGGGGCAGCGGTGATCAAAAAGGTAAAGCTGATATTGCTGCTGGGTGTATTTTTTGGTTGCTTGGTAGCATTCCATCTCATTGTGGCGCATAACGGTCTTAGCCTCGATACACCTACCTACTATAAAAATCGGGTAGTTGTTTTACTGTATCATGATTTCAAGAGCCAAGAAAATGGAACTGCTATCAGTGCTAATCGACTGGACAATCATTTTAATCTCCTAGCTGCCCGCGGATTTCATATCATCTCCCTTGATCAGGTTGCAGGTTTTATCGCGGGTAAGAATTCAGTACCACCTAATGCCTTAGCAATTACCATGGATGATGGTTATGCTAGTAATTATTTTATCGCTTACCCCTTATTGCTAAAGCGGAACTGGCCAGCTACGGTATTTCTTACCGTTTCAAATGTAGGCCGGGTGGATGGGAAAAGATCGCGATGCCGCTGGTTAACTTGGCAACAAATAAATGAAATGCAGCAAAACGGGATAAGTTTCGGGGGGCATACTTATAATGCTCACTTCTTCACACCCGATAGCCGAAATCGGCAAATGCCTTGGCTGTTAGCCAAGTTACCAGCGGAAAATGATGTAGCTTACCAAAGAAGAATTAGTGGAGATTTTAGACTAGCCCAAGTAATCCTGGAGAAGAAGTTACAACAAAAAACCACGCATTTTGCTGCTCCCTTTGGGATGTATGATAACTCAGTAGTTAAGGCGGGTCATAGTTCGGGCTATCAATACTTTTGGAGTACAGAACCTAAACCGATCACCAGAGCTACTTCTAGTACCAGAATGGGTAGAGTTTCGGTAGGCATTGGGGGAACTAGTGGCGAAGAACTAATCGATAAAATACTGACGACGGCTACCAGCGTTAAATAATCAGAGTTTGGTAGTTAATTAATCACCACCTGCCGAGCGCAGCATATAATAACACTGTGAACATTTAAGCCAGAAGGGGTGACACTTTTGCGGGTTTATTATATCAAGGTGCCGGGATTCCTACGTAAGCTGCTGTTAAAGGTGTGGGGTTAAAGGTTTCAAAGCCTAATTATGATAGCTAAGGACATAAGAAGACACCTCTAGATAAGGTGTCTTCATTATTTTTTTGTACTAAAGGTTGGTGCGCTGGGAATTCAATTTAGATTCTTCAAACCGGTTTAGATCTTCCGGAGTACCGATAACTACTAATATATCACCAGCTTTAATGGTTATATGACTAGAAGGATTGACTAGGGTCTCGGTTTTGTTACGTACAATTGCCACACACATCACATTTACCTTACCACTTCGAAAAACCTCCTTAATGGAGGTTCCATCTATGACTGCCTGCTCGTCGACCAATAACTCCCGAATTTCCATGCTAAAATGTGGACTATGTACTAGGCTTTCAAATAAGTCCAGGGTAGCTGGTTTGACGATGGCGGTACCCATTCGCTGCCCAGCGATCTGAGCGGAAGGAATAACTCGTTGCGCCCCCGCGCGGTAGAGTTTCTCGACCGATTCGGGTTTTTCGGCGCGCGCGACAATTTCTAACTTGGGATTTAAGGCGCGAGCGGTGAGGGTTACATAAACATTATAGGCATCGTCAGAGAGGGCTGAGATCACCCCGCGCGCGCGTTTAATACCAGCATCAATTAAGACCTGGTCATCACTGGCATCACCGACTAGGCACAGTATATTTTGGCTCTGTAGGTGATGAACCAGTTCGTTTTCATGGTCAATCAGAACATGTGCTACCCCCTGATGCCTTAACACCTCAGCGGCGGCTTGTCCTACCCGGCCAGCACCACAGACAATAATATGGTTGTTTAAACGTTTAATCTTTTCTTTCATGCGGTTCTTCTCCGTTAGAAATGATATTTGGCTTTCGACGGTTATGCTGATGATGGAACCAATGGCATAGGTAAAAACCCCTACTCCCAACATGATCAATGCCATAAGAAAGAGCTTCCCGCCGACGGTGTGGGGTAAGACTTCAGAGAAACCAGTAGTAGTAAGGCTGATTATTGTAACCCAACTAGCATCCATTAGGCTCCAGTGTTCGAGTAGCATGAGGCCGACAATTCCTATAATGATAATCACTAACAAGGCTGCGAATGAAGTAATAAGTTGTAACCTGGCACGCAATAAAACCTTACCTCCAGGCAGGCGAAAGTAGTGTGTGAATAAATTTGAAGGACATCAATGGCTAATGAATAGACCTAACCACTGAGAGACACACCTAACACGCCTCCCAGAAGTCCGGTGATGACCGTCACCCCAAGGCCACGAAGGCAGGCCATGGTAGTAACTGGTTCCGACATCACGAGGGATAATGCCAGCATGACCATGAAAAACGCCATGCCGAAAGATAGGCCCCGCATCAAGCCCTTATTGCCCCGCTTATATGATACATACCCCGAGCCTGCAAATATTGACAAGACAAGTATGACATTGGATAAAGGCCCCGTCAATGTTTCCGGTAGTGACGTAAAGTAGAGTACAAGGCCACTGATCCCAGCCAGAAGAATAGCGATCACTGTACTAATTCCCAGACCTTTAACCTCATAACCTATTTTGCTCATAATGAAAACCTCCTTTTTAAAATGCTCCAATGGGGAGCGATTTCTTTACTATAGATATGTCATTTGCTACCTACTAAAGAACAGGGTTAATAAGAGGTGTAAAGAGCAGGGAACTGTAAATATTTATACAGTTAATGAACATCCGAGGCAGGAAATTGACGATGTTTGCGGAATTAATTTAATAATTACGAATTGATAGGGAAGTTTTACCATAAGTGGTGGCAATGCTTTAATAATGGGTTAAGACCATGTGTGGTTACCCTATCTGGCGGTTAGAAAAGAATATTTATAGGGGGTTTAAAAGAATGGCATTTGTCTATGCGATGAACACTAAGGATTACAAATTCATCCTCAAAGAGTGGATGAACCAGGAACTCGGGGAAGTATTATCATTCGACGCCTATAAGGATTACTATTCGGTTGATGATGTCGATATGATTATCGATCAGGTGTTCAAGATGGCTACCGATTTGATAGCACCAACGAACGATTGCGGTGAAGCTTATCCGGCACATTTTGAAGATGGTAAAGTAACTGTTGCTCCTGAATTTGCACCTTTATACAAGCAAATTCAAGCAGATGGCTGGGGCAGTAGCAATATTGAACGTAATGGTGAAGGTGTATTACCACACCTGCTTTATGCCGCGATTCAGGAAATGATGGCTTCGGCCAATCCGGCATGGGCTCCTTATGTGGCCTTAACTACCGGATCTAGTAATCTAATTCAGACTTGGGGAACCGAAGATGTCAAGCAGCTATTCCTGCCTAAAATGTGGAATGGTGAATGGTCGGGGGCGATGAACCTTACCGAACCTGGTGCGGGTTCTGATGTAGGTGATATTCTAGCCAAGGCATATCCTACCGATAATCCTAGATTGTTTAAGATTAAAGGCACCAAGTGCTTTATCACTGGTGGCGACCATGATATGACGGATAACATTATTCATCTGACTCTGGCTCGCGTCGAGGGGGCAGCTCCAGGTACCGCTGGCATATCTCTCTTTGTGGTACCGAAGATATGGGTTAACGAAGATGGCAGCCTAGGTGAGTCAAATGATGTCAATTGTGGTGGCGTCGAACACAAGATGGGTCTCAAGGGTTCAGCGACGGCGATTCTTAATTTCGGCGAGAACAATAATTGTCGCGGCTGGCTACTGGGTAAGGTTCCCGGTGAAGATGGCAAGGGTGATGGCATGAAGCAGATGTTCTTGATGATGAATGAAGCTCGGGCCGAGACCGGTCATGCTGCCTTGTCCGTTGCCACCAATGCTCTCGAATGTGCGGCTCAGTATGCTCGTGAACGGGTCCAGGGTCGACTTCTGACTAACCCCAAAGCTGGACGTACTGCCATTATCAATCATGAAGATGTAAAGCGGATGCTACTTGATCAAAAATCCCAGCTTGATGCCGCTCGCGCTATGATCTTTAAAACCTACTATTATTTGGATGTGGAGAAATATGGTTCCGATGAGGAAGCTCGCCATAAAGCGGACAGCTATATTCAGATCCTAACTCCGCTAGTCAAAGCTCACTGCTCAGATATCGCATGGCCGCTGATCAGTGAAGCCATTCAGGTTTACGGTGGTTATGGTTATATCGAAGAATATCCCGTTGCGCAAGCTGCTCGCGACGTCAAAATTTTCTCGATTTGGGAAGGCACAAACTTTATCCAGTCCATGGATTTAGTCGGTCGCAAGTGGATGATGGATGGTGGTAAGCCGTTCCAAGCTTGGCTAGATGATATTAAAAAGTTTACTGCTGAGAAGAAGGTTGACGAACTGGCTAAAGAATTTGATCAATTGGCATTGGCCAGTGCCGCTTATGATGAAATTCGTATGGCCATCGGTGGCTATTTTGCCCAGAAGCAATACAGTATGTTGCCGTTACATGCCCATAAGATCATGACTGCTACCTCCCAGCTTTACATGTCCATGCTGAGCTTGGATCAAGCTCTGTGTGCCATGGGCAAGCTGAAGGAATTCGGTGAAGATTATTACGATGCTTACTATTATAAAGGCAAGATTGCTAATGCTAAATATTTCTTGAATACCATCACTCCAAACATCCGGATGACCGCTGAGATCATCAAGGCAGCGGACACTTCGGTTATGGATGTACCAACTGATTTCTTCTAAAAGCTAACTAAGATAATCGGGGTTATTAAGCGGTACCTGTAACAGCAACAGGTACCGCTTTTTTTAAATGAGGAGGTGTCCACCATGGGAAGTAATAAACTGTTTGCGCCTGGGAAAATCGGTAATTGCGTGACCAAAAACCGCATTATTATGGCTCCAATGGGTAATATCAACATGGCTGATACCACGGGACGGCCTATGCCCAAGATGATTGAGTACTTTTTAGAGCGAGCTCGTGGAGGAACTGGGTTGATAATTACTGGCTTAGTCCCGGTATCGTATGGTATAGACCCTACGGTGAGCGAAGCTAATAACACGACTATTTTTCCGCGTATTGATGGTGGTGCTAGACCGCAGCTCGTTGGTTGGCGTGATTTAGTGGCCGGGGTTCATGCCTATGATGCCCGGCTATTTATTCAGCTAACGGCTGGGCTGGGAAGAGTAGGCTCCCCCGAGGCTGCTCTGCATGGTAAAATACCTAAATCAGCATCGA
>JBLNAS010000103.1:0-2671 GCA_050259475.1 Methylocystaceae bacterium | reverse complement strand
TGTGCTAAAGCATTTACCAGGGCTGTTGGTTGCCCATTAGACAATGGTGCTACCACCGTATCACCATCCTGAAATAACTGAGCTGCCTGCTCGGGGCTGGTTAGCTTTTGCTTGTACATTTCATGCCACCGGCTGTTCAAGGCTAACTCCTCCTAATGATTAATCTAGTAGTACATGCATATTGGCAACCTAGAGGAATCATGTCATTGGCGGTATAAATACAACAAAGGCAGCCTAAGTTTGTTAGGCTGCCTTAAATATTCTATTGACCATATCCTTGAGCAATTATTCCGTAAGAGCGATAAGTCTTTGATCTTCCAAATCACCATAAGAGCTCAACAGGCTGCCAATAAATCTATCTATGCTCATCCCTGCTTGCTCAGCCTGATAAACTAAAGTACGCAGTACACTACTTGATAAATGAACCGGAACGGTTCCTAATTGCTGATGCAATTTTTCCGCGGAATTACTAACTGAAGCCAAAGCTTCTGCCACTGAATACCCTACGCCTACGCAACCTGGCAGTTCTGGAATAACTGACATCAGGCCGCCGCCCATATCGGCTGGCAAATGATACATCTCAACCGCATACCCGTATTTACTATCTTTCATTACGGTCACCTCCACCTAAAATACAACCAATTATCGCTTCGCTTCTTAAATAAGCTGTTTTCTCTTGTATGTGTAAATAATATCATAGTAAAAAACGAATTGGAACTAGTTGGAAAGAAGTTCCGCTCTTTGATTTCTTTACGCAATTTGTATATTTTCTAATATTTGCAATTACACAAAAACTACAACATCTTGCTATTTCCTGGATTATATTTATTCGCATCTCTAGTATAACCAATTGAAAAAGGCGTCCGGTAACTGACGCCTAAACAATGGTTTTCAGTTCTGACTTCACTTGTTTACTCTAATTTCTGGGGATTAATAGCATCGGGAATAAACAATGGTTTTCCGTACTTAGCACGTCCAAAGTCATAGATCAGCTTTTGACCTTCTTCCGAGGTGACAAAACTGACAAAGGCCATCGCACCGTTAATATGAATTTTAGGATACTTCTTGGGATTAACCGCCATCACCCCATACTTATTGAGCAAAGCCTTATCTCCCTCACGGACGATTACCAGCTTTAATTTTTCCTTCATCGTCAAGTAGGTGGCTTCATCAGTCAAGGTATAGGCCTCTTTCTCACTCGCCATCATCAAAGTGTCACCCATGCCCTGACCTGCTTCCAGATACCAGGTACCGGCAGGAGTTATCCCAGCATCTTGCCACAGTTTTAACTCCTTTTTGTGTGTACCCGAATTGTCGCCCCGTGATATAAAGGCGGCCTTTTTACCGGCGATAGCCTTCAGAGCCCGAAATATATCTGAGCTGCTTTTCACCTGTGCCGGGTCGGCAGCAGGACCAACCAGCAAAAATTGATTATGCATCACATCCCGGCGGTTTACCCCCCAGCCCTCCTGGACAAATTTATCTTCATCAGCACGGGCATGTACTAGCAACACATCAGCATCGCCCTTTTTACCGATTTCAAAAGCCTGACCTGAGCCAACGGCTAGTACCTTAACCTGGGTTTTATACTTCTTTTCGAAAGCGGGAAGCAATTCGTCCAACAACCCGGAATCCTGAGTACTAGTAGTAGTGGCTAGGGTAATCTGCGTTTCCACCTTAGAGAAATCATAATTAATGCCACTCTTGGCCGGTTCCTTGGGTTTGGTCTGACATCCAATAAGTAGGAAACAACATATAAGTGCCAGACACCAAAGGCTTTTTTTATGTAATCTACTACGCTGTCTCAGCTTCCATGCACCTCGCCAAGCCAATATATACTGATAGGATAACCCGCCCCAATCATTCTTTATACTTCAAGAAAAGTATCCTTCATATAAATGGCAAGGAAAATGAAAGAAATACTAAAAAGCATGGGTCGACTTATTAAAGAAACCCATCATATTTGATTAATCCCTGCCGCGCTGCTTTAGAGAAGAGAAAGTAGCGTTGTAGTCGATTGATATGGGGATTGACCTCTTGGTTTAAGACCGCATTTACTTGCTCGGTAAGTAGATCCTGATTTTTAACCTGAAATACTCCACCATGAGCGAGCAGAAGTTGCTGGGGCTCCAGTGCCACCATCTTTTGCAGTGATTGCCGCATTAACCCTGGATATAAAACCGGTACTGGCAGATGCAATTTGCCATTAGCACTACAAATACTATCTCCCCAATACAGCATTTTACTTTCCGCTTGATATAAGGCGATATCATGTGAGGTGTGTCCGGGAATGTAGAACACCTCCCAGCCCACAAACTTTGGCAAGCGCATACCGCCTTCGATGTGATAATCCGGCCGGATACTCCGTTTATAACGAACTGACTGGATATGGCGGCCCGACTTCATAGCAACCCAGTTAGCAAAAAAACTATCTACCTTATGTTGTATAAATCCACCTGCTCCACGATACCAAAGGTCAATCTCTGGATGCGCGGCAATCGGAATAGCATATTTTCTCCTTAATTTAGCTGCTCCCCCCAGGTGATCGGGATGAGCATGGGTAGCAACCGCCAATTTTATATCACTCAGCGGACGCCCTAGTTCAACACATTTAGCTTCGATTCTGGCTACATCCCCCGCGCAGCCACAATCCAGAAGCAGCATCCCATAG
>JBLNAS010000102.1:0-4302 GCA_050259475.1 Methylocystaceae bacterium | reverse complement strand
GCGAGTAACCCGATAATAATGACATTCATTGATTAATGGTTAAAGGATAGCCATTTGATAAATCAGTTAAAATAATAAAACGTGAGGGTAAGTTTAGTAAAGAAAGAGTTGATAGGCAATGAGTCGAACCCACCTGATGTTTACTGGCCGGGAGCAAGCTATTGATTTGGAGTACGATCCTTTGTCGGGAGAGACTATCTTGCATTTCCGTCCCTGCGAAAATGTCATCCAGTCAAAGGCAATATCATCAGATGCTTTGTTTGAATTACTGAAGAAAAATTATTTTACCAGTTGTTAAAAAACGCTACTGCTAAGCATTAATCTAATTATAGACCTGTGTTAGTAGCTTATAGAGCAATGAGGGGAGATTTAATTGGTGCCGAACAAACTTGAAAAGATTAATAATTATGGTCACCCGGGAACCTTTGCCTATAAAAGGTTCTTTTATCGGAGTGCCATTATCGGAGTTTTACGTCCACATCGAGTAGTTTTTTCGCACCGTCGTTATGGCCAGGACAGTAATTTCAGGTTTCATCCTCGGGGGAGGAAGAATTGGTATCGCTTGTTCAACGTACCCGAAGATATGACGGTACCGTTTACCTATTATGATTATTCTCGAGCCGTTGGTCTGATGAAGGTAATCGAAGGACTGGGTGTCAATTTCCGATACCTCATGCACCTTAAATCCGAGTTTTGGTTTTACCATCCATTAGTTCTAGGTGATCAATATACTATTGACTATATATTTGAGGATGTTAGGCAGATAAAAAAGGATAAAGGGGCGATAGTAGGTTATTCTGGTATTCGGCAAGCTGATAAAGTATTTCAGGAAACCCGGGATCATTTTGTCATTAAAGCAGTACCAGAGAAGTACATGACTCATTTATTGCCTGACGAGACTAATCAGTTTAAGAGCCTAACTCGTTTGCCTGCCGAACCTTTAGTTGGGTGCCAAAAGCAAGAGATCAATATTCCCTCGGATTTGGCCAAAAAATATAGCAAAGCCTCGGGGGACTACAACATTGTACATACTTCTCCCCGTCTAGCTAGGTATTTTGGCTATGACCGGCCATTTATTCAAGGACTGTGCACAGCAAATTTGATTTTGCGCGAATTGGTAATGGCTGGTATCTCACTTGATTATTTTGCAATTACTTTTTGCCGACCGGTATATATGCCAAGTCGAGTAACCTTGCTATTTACACCATTTGAGTTTCGTTTACAGGATGAGGAAGACCACATACTCTGTTTTGGTTCTCTAAATAATGGTACCCAGTTAAAGATGGTTGAGCTTCAATCATCCTAGTAATAAACTAAAACTCCGCATTACTAATGCCTTGATGCTCCATACGAGAGTCAAGGCATTTTGTCCTTCGAGTTGAATATTATTCAAGGCTAGTTGCCAAAGTTAACTGCAAAACGATCGTAATAACTCTTTATACTATTAAAATGGAGCAACAATAGAAGAATTGCGAGGATACATAGCATGGCAGGAGCACTAGATGGCATAAGAATACTAGACTTTACTCGGACCAGGACCACCCCTTTTAGTACGCAAATACTAGCTGATTTTGGAGCTGAGGTAATAAAGATAGAACCGCCAGGTGGGGAAATTGGACGTCATGAAGAGCCAATTATTGAAGGGAATAGTGCCTATTTTTACAGCGTAAACCGCAATAAAAAGAGTGTAACTTTGGACCTTAAATCTGAGTCAGACCTAGTGATATTCAAAGAATTGGTGAATACCGCTGATGTGGTAGTAGAAAGCTTTCGTCCGGGGGTTATGGAACGCTTGGGTTTAGGCTATCAGGCTTTGAAGTTAATAAAACCCAGTATTATTTACTGTTCCTTATCCGGCTTTGGGGCAACTGGTCCATATAGTCAGGTTCCCGCTCATGATATCAATTACCAGGCTGTTTCCGGCTTGTTGGGTTTAACTGGCACGGCTGAAGGCCGACCAGCAGTTTCTCAGGTGCCATTGGCTGGTTTTGCTGGTGGAGCTATGTATGCGGTAGTGGCGATTCTTTTAGCTCTATTTCACCGGCAGAGAACTGGGGAAGGCCAGTACTGTGATGTTTCAATGTTAGATGCTGCGATTAGTTACCTATCTTCGGGTTTAGCCGCTTGGTCAGCAGCCGGGGAACTTCCCCAAATGGGTAATGATTCTTTAACTGGAGGCTATGCTTACTACAACACTTATAAGACTGCTGATGGGCGGTATTTGGCTTTGGGAGCTATAGAGCTAAAGTTTTGGCAAACTTTTTGTGAACGTATGCAGCGCCCGCACTATATTGCCTGGCAGTTTGTTAAAGAGCAGCAACCGGCTATGAAAGCTGACTTAGACCACATTTTTGCCCAAAAAACTATGGCGGAATGGCTAGAATACTTTGCTGGTTATGATGTGTGTTTAACACCAGTTCTAACCTTGGAAGAAACCGCACGTCATCCTCAAGTACTAGCTCGTAACATGATATTTATGGCCCCTAGCACTAGTCATGCCGGCAATCAAATGTTAGCCGGAAGCCCGATCAAAATGTCCGCCACACCACCAGTTATTAAACCAGTTTTTGCCCTACTTGGTGAACACAATGAAGAATTAGGATAAAACCACTAGTTATAATGCCTAATATAGGTTATCAAACCACTTAACGTGGCCTACTATTAAACAATTACTTGCTATTTAACTCAGTGTCCACGGATAATAATGTGGAAGACAGCGAAATTAGGCAAGGAGTAGATTTATGAATAATAATAGCGGGCGAATGCTGGTGGGCACCCTATTGATTGCAGTAGGTATCATTATCTTCGGTAATATGTACGAGTTTTGGGATATTAACCTCTTTTTCCATGGCTGGTGGACCTTGTTTTTAATTGTTCCGGGCGCCATCAGCATTATTCAAGGCGGGTTAAACATTGGCAATCTGATTATGGTACTAATCGGCACTCTGCTACTGCTTAGTCAGCAAGGGGTAGTTAATGAGGGTGAAGTATTCAAATTGATGTTTCCGATAATTCTCATTATTATCGGGGTTTTTATCTTTTGGGGTTCTTTTTCTGGCAAAACACCCAATAATGTTTTTAAAAACCTCCATTCGGCAGTAGCAGATAGCGAAGATAATCCAAATTATTTTGCTTTATTTAGTGGTAATGATACCAAGAATAGTAGTCAAAACCTGCAGGGTGGCAGTGCTACAGCCATCTTTGGTGGCGTGACCCTCGACCTCAGAGAGGCAAAAGTAACCCAAAATATAACTTTTAATACCACCGCTATGTTTGGCGGTGTAGCAATCTTGGTTCCTCCCCAAGTCAGGGTTAGAGTAACCGGCGTACCTTTGTTCGGTGGTAATGATGTTAAAGTGGTATCACCAAACGACGAGAGTTTACCACTGGTCACGTTCAACTGCATCAGTATATTCGGTGGTACCGAAATTAAATAATCGGTTATTTACCTTGCCGGCAGGAACCTGATAAAGGTACGAAGAATATAAATTATGCATCAGCATGTAGCGATGAAACCAGCCAGAACAAGCATTAAAGCTGTTCTGGCTTTTAATTTTTATCACGGAAAATGGCAATACAAAAACGCCTAATTGGGGGAGTGTTAAAAACGCATGATTACCCGAACTGATTACGGTGAAGTTACAAAATTTATGATGGGTAAACAATTGGGAGATACCATACCATTTAGTATGGCAGTATATTATGTTGATGGACTGATGATCGATACCGGACCTTATTCGGTTTACGATGAATTAGAGGATGCCCTTGGCGGGCTCTCGATTAAAAAAGTAGTCAACACGCATCATCATGAAGATCATGTTGGTAACAACTGCTATTTTAACCAAATTGGCATACCGATTTTTGCCCATCAACTAACAGTTCCGTTAAACCAAGCCCCAACATTTTGGACCTCTCGGTTTTTAGATTATCAAAAGTTGCTATTTGACTATCCGCCAGCTTCGGATTGTTTGGTTTTAGGTGATTATATCAGTGGTGACAAATACCAATATCGAGTAATTCATACCCCTGGCCATGCGCATGATCATATTTGCTTATGGGAAGAGCAGAATGGGTGGCTATTCAGCGGCGATCTATTTCGAGGTGAGCGAGTCAAAAATTTGCGGGTTGACGAAGATGTTCACACCACCATAGCATCCTTGGAAAAATTGCTGGCCTTTAATTTTAATACTATCTATTGCTGTTCAGGACAGGTGTATGATCAGGCCAAACAGCGGATAATGAACAAGCTTAACTGGTGGCAAAATCTCTATCATCAGGCGATTAGTTTATCTGAGCAAGGTT
>JBLNAS010000101.1:0-4011 GCA_050259475.1 Methylocystaceae bacterium | reverse complement strand
ATGACACCTCAGTATTACAGTAAACATGCCCCGACTGTCCAACTATTTCTGCCCAGCAATGTCCGTGATTATTACCTTCAACTACAAAAAGGAGTGGATACTATGGCTAAGAACCCGAATCTTAATACGGTCTTTGTACAGGTAATCGACCGCCCAGCTCGTAAGCTGATTTTAAAACGTGGTATTAAAGCCGCCCATTACTTTGAGTATTGTGATGAGGTAGGGTGTGAGGTCTGGGATGTACTGTCCAATATCAAGGAAGCATTATATGAACCTATTGGGATGTGGATGCCGGAAAACTTACGTTTGCCCGGTACGTCAGTATATGCCCAAGGGGTTGAAGTAGCAGTGAATTTTACGGGAGAAATCCCAGCTGGTTATGAATTAATTGACCTGAAGCCATGCCAAATGATGATTTTCCAGGGACAGCCTTATGATGATGAAAAGTTTAGCGATGCCATCGCCGACCTATGGGAGATCATGAACGCCTACAATCCTGAGGTCTATGGTTTTAACTGGGCTGACGATGATGGGCCTCGTTTCCAACTCGCCCCTATGGGATACCGTGGCTATATTGAAGCTCGGCCGGTAAAATCTTTAAAGCCCCGATAAGTTAAAGATAAACTAAGACCAATAAACACTGCGCACGCAGTGTTTATTGGTCTTTTAAAATTCCTTATTGATCTTGTAACTTTACGTTAAGCATGGGACCACGCTAGAGTTTAGTCCCTTCTCCTATTAGCTGATCTTGTTACTCCTACGCCAAATTTTCTGGGCTTGGGCTGCTTTAATTAGGTCATCCCGGAAATCAGGATGAGCAATCGATATCAATTTTTCGGCTTTTTCCCAGGTAGCAGCACCCTTCATGGTAACCCAGCCATACTCAGTAACTACAATGTTAACCATCTGCCGGG
The DNA here is from genome assembly GCA_050259475.1 of Methylocystaceae bacterium. Lineage (GTDB taxonomy): Bacteria > Bacillota > Syntrophomonadia > Syntrophomonadales > JBLNAA01 > JBLNAA01. The sequence goes on along the minus strand of JBLNAS010000101.1, from coordinate 3,097 downwards.
AGAGGGTAGTAATTGTGCCGGGAGCAAAAGTAGGAACAATACGGGAAATGACGGTACCATCCTTCTTGGTATGGGTCGAAGGTAGACAGAGAATACTACGACCACCTTTGGACCAATAGGAACCAAGGACGAAATCCTGCAGGCCACCATTTCCGGAAATTTGGCGGAAGCCTTCGCTTTCAGCACTGACCTGGCTGTAAAGATCTATCTGCATAATTTGGTTAATGGATACTACATTATCCAGTTGTGCAATTTGGGGTGGATGTAGTATATACGCGCCGTTATATGACGCCAGTCCCGAATTCATATGTAGCCAATCGTACATCTTCTGCGTACCCAGTGCAAAAGTGTAGGTAATCTTACCGTTGTCTATCTTTTTATACTTTCCAGTAACCTTCCCCGCCTCTGATAATTCCATAAACGCGTCTACCAGCATTTCAGTGTGAACACCGAGATCCTTTAAGTCAGTATCAACAATCATATGGCCCAGCAGATTAGGCATAGTTCCTATTCCCAGTTGAAGACAAGCGCCATCAAACAAAAGCCCAATGACATGTTCGGCAATCTTACGATCAACTTCAGTGCTGGGCATGCTGTCAGGCAGAGCTGCCAGGTCAGGGTTATCACCTTCGATAATATAATCAACATTACTAATATGAATTCTTTCACAGTTGCCACCCAGACAAATGGGCATCTTTTGGTTTACTTCTACAATAAGCTTGTCACTGTTCACCGCTTGCCCATAATTGATGGCATTAGATAGTCCCCAGTTGAAATAGCCGTCTTTATCCATTGGCGCTACTTGAGCTATAAACGCATTACGGTTGGGGGTACCAACCAGGATAGGATCTTTTCTAGCATCAAAGAAGTAACGTTCTGCTTCACTAAAACAGAGAGGATTATAGAAAACGTTATCACAATGCTGCTGCATCATGCGGCTTACCAGACTGAAATGCAGGTCATTAAAGGTAAAAGTATCACCCTTGGGATCTTTGAGAACTACTTCAGGTAGGGGCGGAACGGTTACACCACCAGTAACCGTGATGTCACTTAGCTCATCTTTACGATCAGCAAGGGCCCGGTCAAAGGCCACCGGTTTGCAATTCATAACCCCATAGTTTATCCGGTCTCCTGATTTAATGAGCTGAGCTGCTTTTTCGGCCTTTACCAGCTTTTCCCGATACATTCCTTGAAATTTTGCCATCAGATTTATGCCTCCCCATCTACATTCTTTGCATTTTGAGTAATTAGAGCGAGAAAAGTAGTTTATGTGGATTTAAACTAGGGAACTAATTCACGGGAATGGACAGTTTGAATAGTCAAAAGGTACGGCAAATCGGTGATACCATTTGGTGATGCAATTTAAATAAAATAACACAATTTTGTTATAATTTCAACTTAGTATTATATTGTAGTGGATAAAATTATTCGTATTTTTCGAAAGGCAAATAATCCCCCGGTTTTACCCCATAAAAAAATGAGCCGTTTCCGGCTCAAAAAATGTATCCATATTTATGGGGACTGATTTATGTACCGCTCTCCGCTGGCTAAAGTAATTTCTTTATAGTTTCCATCAAGTACTCTTCCTTAAATGGTTTAATAATAAATGATTTAGCTCCTGCTAACACCGCTTCTCTTACCAGATATTCCTGACCCATTGCACTTACCATAATTACCCTGGCTTGCGGATCATAATCCATGATTAATTTTAGCCCTTCTATTCCGGTTACCTCTGGCATCGTAATATCCATGGTAACAAGATCTGGCTTCATCTCTTTATATTTCAGAAAACCTTCCTGACCATTGGAAGCCTCGCCAACGACGGTGAGACCATTTTTCTCCAGCAGCCTTTTAATGGTTGTTCTCATAAAGGTAGCATCGTCAACAACTAAAACCCGATTCATCGTCTTCACCTACTCCTCCAGGCAATATACTTTACTAAATCGCTCCAGTAATTGCCCTAGAATATAAAGATTAGGAGGTTTAACCCAGAACTCAGCAGCTCCCATTTGCCTGGCCTTTAAGGCCATTATCTCGTTAGTTTCACTAGATAAAATAACTATTCTTGTTCCCTTGTGTACCCTTATCGCCTTAGTTTCATCGAGAAAATCAAAGCCATTCATAATCGGCATATTTAAATCACATATCACTAAGTCAAACTGATACAAATTACATAGCTGGATACCAGCCATTCCATCACTAACGGTCATTACTAAGTGACCTAACTGAGACAGATATCCCCGAATCATTTCTACGGTTTGAGTATCATCGTCAATTAGCAATATTCTCACAGTCTCGCCCCCCTTAGGCTATAAATTTAAAAGTTAGGAGGCAGATATTCTTTACCGTTAAGCCACATCGTTACTAGTCCCAAAACCCTACTGTGTCCTGTTATTGGTTCCCATCCCGCAATACTAATCCTCTCACTTATTAGGTCTTTCCCAGTGACGAGCTTAAAAGTCGTCATCATCATCTAATGGTATAACCTGTTGGGGGCTCACCACATGTTTTTGGGTTGTAGCTGGCTTAGCAGCCATTCTATGGTGGTTAGGTGCCATTGCTATACTGATATCTCTAGGCTTCTGCCTAACTGCTCCAGTTGAGCTTGTTCTCCGGGAAACGGTCTGACCATACTCTTGGATCGAGGCGTCACTACCCTTCACCAAGCGAGTAAGTTCAGCCGCAATATTTTCCAGTTCTTCCGCCTGAGCCTGAAGCTCTTCAGCTGAGGCTGCGCTTTCTTCCGCATTAGCAGCATTCTGTTGTGTGACCTGCTCCATCTGGGTCATAGCACCGGTTACTTGCTGGATTCCTCGGGCCTGTTCATCACTCGCAGCAGCAATTTCCGCTACAATTCTGCTAACCTTTTCCGATTCAGTATTAATCTGTTCCAGGGATTTATTTACCTGACCACTGATATCAACACCCTGTTTAGAAAGTTCAATATTTCTTTCAATTATATCAGCGGTATCTTTAGCAGCTTGTGCGCTTCTTTGTGCTAAGTTACGCACTTCTTCAGCTACCACTGCAAATCCCTGACCGGCCTCACCGGCTCTGGCCGCTTCTACGGCTGCATTTAAAGCCAGAATATTGGTCT
>JBLNAS010000100.1:0-10615 GCA_050259475.1 Methylocystaceae bacterium | reverse complement strand
TTGAAAGCGGGAACCTTGGTGGCTGGAACTTCGATCTCTTCGCCGGTTGCCGGGCTGATGACTTTACGAGCTTTACGGTCGCGAACCTCAAATGTGCCAAAGCCGATGATCTGGATTTTGTCGCCACCAGCTAGAGTAGCCTGAATGACCTCGAGAGTCGCGTCCAGTACCTTAACTGCATCCTTTTGGGTTACTCCGGCTTTTTCCGCCAAAGCCTTTACAAGTTCCGTTTTGTTCACCACGTAATCCTCCCTTGTATAGATTTTCCTATTATGTTTCCGCAGAAACCTCGTGATTCCTTCTTTTTTATGGAGCAAATTAACTTTTTTTCGTAATTATGCTGCAATAAAAAAGTAGCTTCATCTGGTAGTTCTGCTTCCAACCCCATATTAATGGGGTTTACCTTGACTTAGTCACTATTATAACCCATAAATCAGGCATGTAATACATATTTTATAGAAATAATCCCATATTTACTGTGTTTATAAGTTCTAACCCTCTAGACGTGACTTAATCAATAACTTCAATAATAGATAAATTACGGTTTTCATTTAGATTATAAAACTTTTCTCCGACCTGAACCATCGGGCGAGTCGGGGCATTTACCGGTATAAAGACCACCATTCCTATCTCTTGGTTAGAAAGACGAACCTTGTTCCCGATATAGAAATTAGCTACCCGGTCAAAGAATACCTTCGTAGCACGAGCATCTAATTTACCAAAGCTCTCTTCCCAGAGAATTTCCGCTGCACTGTAAGGTGAGCGTTTATTCGCATAGGTGCGGGAGCTAGTAATAGCATCATAGACGTCAGCTACCGCTACAATTCGAGCAAATAGTCCAATCTGATCACCATTATGGTGTGAAGGATAACCGCTGCCATCCAGACGCTCATGGTGAGAGAGTACGGCATCAGCAATTTCCGGAGTCACCCAGTCCCAATCTTTGACCATTTCATAGCCATGTTTAGTATGTTGCTGCATAAGGAAAAACTCTTCTTCAGATAGCGAACCGGGTTTATTAAGGATGTCATTGGGAACTTTTACCTTACCGATATCATGCAGAAAACCCGCAGTCCCTAAATTTTGCACTTCTTCGCGGTCTAATTTTAACCAGCGACCAACGAGGATAGAGAGTAATGCGACATTGATGGAATGCACGAAGAGGTAGTCATCCTTCTCTTTCATCATCCGCATCTGGCGGAACAAATCACCTTCATCAAATACCTGCTCTACCAAAGTATCGACGGTCGGCAATACCTCTTCTTCTAGTAAAGCACGCCCCAACTTGGCTTCTAGCATAAAAGCTTTCACCGTATGCACTGAACTATCATAGACTACGGAAAATTCATCAGTGCTACGTGGTTTAGAATTATCGTAAATATATACTGAATCAATTTTCTTATCCCGGAAGTAGTCGAGATGGGCCTGGGTCAGTGTGGTGCCTTTGGGTAACAACAACTGCCCACTGTATGAATACAAATCTCTCCCAAGGACAATACCTGGTCTTAGTGCACTTACTGCTAACCGATTCAAAATGTGCCCTCCCTTCTACAACAGATAAAAAATTCGACTAATGCCGGTAAATTCCTTTTTTATTCCGCTGTCGGTTAAATAAATTCTTGAATTTCCTAGACTAGTGCAAAAACTAGCTCTTCATAATGCGGTATAATCTGTAGCTCATCCGCGAACTTTTCCCTTAAATCGGCTGCTAACAATGTGATAGCTATGCGTTCAAGGCCATCATGACCAGCATCGATCAAGGCTAAGCCATGGCTAATCGCCGCTTGGGCTTCATGGTATTTAATATCTCCGGTTACTAACACCTGAGCTCCTGCCGCAGCTGCTTCGGCAATAAGATCAGCACCACTTCCAGAAACCACTGCCAGCCGAGATAACTGACCCTCGGGATCACCAACCACGCGCACATAGCTAAGATCGAGTCGCGCCTTGACCATAGCCGCTACCTGCTTTAAGCTCATGGCATCAGACAGGTATCCTAAGCGCCCGTAGCCATAAGCTTCAACTGGCTGTTGTAAAGGGTAAACCTCATACGCCATTTCTTCATAGGGATGCACGGAGCAGAGAGCCGCCAAACAGGGGGCTAATTGCTCACCATTAACGATGCTTTCTAAGCGATACTCGGCCACCTGCTGCAGCTTTCCTACTTCACCTAGGAAGGGATGTGTCCCTGACCCCGGTAAAAAGGTGCCTTCACCTGCCATAGCAAAACTGCAATGGCTATATTCCCCGATATGGCCAGCTCCCGCTGCCCCTAAAGCTGAGCGCACTGGTTGCAGGTAGTCGACTGGCACATAGACCACTAGTTTAAAAAGTGGTTGCTTTAATAGCTCACCAAAAACTTTTGTTTCCATTAATCCCAGCCGGGAGGCTAAATAACAATTAAGACCACCGTGAGCCCGATCAAGATTAGTGTGCAATGAATATACCGAAATATCGGATCGACAGATTCGCTGCAGCATTTGGCCCATTGGTTGGTCGTATTTGATGCTCTTTAAGCCGGAGAAGATAAGCGGGTGATGGGTAATAATCAATTCGGCATTTTCCTGTTCTGCCCGGTTAACTACCGACGGAGTACAATCTAAGGCTATGATAGCCTTACTAAGCTGATGGCTGCTATTGCCGACTTGTAATCCACTGTTGTCCCAGCTGGCGGCCAAATTTAACGGATATTTATTCTCCAAGGCCTTGGTTACATCTGCTATCGTCAACATCCGGTTAGCACCTCCTCTAGCCTTTGCCGAGCACTAAAGATATCTTGCCGTTGTTTTTCCACTTGTGGTCGTAAGGATTGTCCCATTTGGTGCCAGCGCTGATCATATTTTTGTAGCCATTGTTGCAGGTAGTATTTATTGTCATAATCAGTGGGGTGGGTCAGAATATATGGCCCGACTTCAGCTTCCAAAGCGCTCAGCGAGCCGAGGTCTCCGATTTGGGTACCCACTTCCATAATAACAAAGCAGGCCTCGCCTTCTTTGACCGCCCGTTCACGCAAAATAGGATAACCCAGTTGGGAAAGGAAGTTTCGCAAGGGCGAAAAAACATTCATCGGCTGTAGGATTAATCTTTGATAGCTGGGTAACTTCGCTCCCGCTATCCGTATCATATCAAGCATAGTCTGCCCACCCATTCCCGCAACACAGACGGTAGCAACTTCCTCGGTTCCTAGTGGACTTAGACCATCACCCAAACGAAAATCGCAACGATCCAGCAAACCATATTTAGCAATCATGCTCTGGGCACGCCTAAGCGGCAGCGGATTAATGTCAGTGATAATCGCTCGCGGACAGTACCCGCTACTTAATAAATGGATGACTAACCAGGCATGGTCAGAACCAATGTCGGCCACCGGCTGGCCTGCAATTACCCAGTCTGCAATAGCTGCTAACCGCGGAGATGCAATGTTCACCTATAACCCCCTAAATACCTAACCAAGCTGCTATTTGAACCAGAAAAGGTAACACTAGCAAGCCCGGTAGAGCATTTGCCACCCGTATCTTGGTTAGGCCGATTAAATTTAGCCCGATGCCAATAATCAATATTCCACCCCAAGCATTAAGATCCGCCATTAATATCGGGGTAGCTAGGGGCTTGACTAATCCAGCCGCCAAGGTAATCGACCCCTGATAAATTAGTACCGAGATGGCAGAGAAGGCCACCCCAATACCCATCGAAGCTGCGAACAATAATGAAAAAACCCCATCGAGCATCGATTTGATTAGCAATATCTGATGATTACCAGTCAACCCATCTTCAATCGAGCCCAGAATCGCCATCGCTCCCGTGCAAAACAGTATTGATGAGGTTACAAAACCTTCGGAGATATGGTCCTGTCCTAATCTGGCCTCCAGACGATCCCCCAGTTTAACCAGACCGGCTTCAACTTGCCACCACTCACCGAGCATCGCACCTAACGCTAAGGCTAGACCAACAACCACCAAGTTGTCAGCTTTTAGTCCGTACTGAATACCGATTAACATGACCATCAAACCCAACACTTTTTGCACGGTGTCAGCCATGTTTTCCGGCAGGCCCCGCCGAATCATATAACCTATAATAGCCGCGACAGCAATTGCTCCCGCATTGATTAATGTCCCCAATATCTCTCATCCTCTCAGTTCACCAACCAGCCTCATACCCGGTTAAGCTATTGATTGTTATATTGCCGGGCTTGCTCGGTTAGCAGATAAGAGAAAGCTGCCACCAGGGCAATACCATTTGTCTTCAAAAAATCCTGATCAGGAGCCTGATCCTGCCCATTCTCTTGGGCCAATCGCTCCGCTATCTTTACCAACTGTGCGCCCATAACTGAACTAATCGGTATCCAAGCTTGCAGCGGCACCATTATACCCTCTACGGGCAATAATCGAGCTAAGAAAAAATCGCCTCGACACATGGGATCACGCCGAAGTGAGGTAACGTTCAAAGTCCGTTTTAACATCAAATCCCGCACCGTACAGTCTGGCCCTTCCGATTCGGCGACCTTGTAGATAGAAAAGTGGCTATCCAAAAGATGCTGTAAACCCGTTTGTTCAGCTGGCCCTAACTCCTTGACCACCTGGGCAAACATCTGGACTACACTATAGTCTTGCTCATTTAAGCGAGCATCGAGCAAGTACCATTGGGTAAAGAACTCCCCGTAAAGGTTAGCCAATTCATCGGAATCCACGGTATTACTACTTTGTAGGAAGCTTTCCAGGGACTTTTCATAATGCTGCTCTTGATCCCCTAAGCGCACCATTTCCATCATGGCTTCCATTAAATCGCCGTAAATCCGTAGCTGATCTTGCAGGTCCAAAGATTCCCACTGGGCATCAATAAGAAAACTAACATCTTCCATCGCTAATGGAAAACGCTGATAATAGGCATAAAACAAATCCAAATTATGATCTAACAACTCCGGGTCAATCTGAGCAAAGGCTGCCCCCGCTTCGACGTCCTGAGGGGGAACCGGCTCGGGATAATAAGCGGATAATAACTTAATAGCTGTCGGCCATTCCTTTTCGCCTTCCAATATTGGCTGCTGTAAAGTGGTATATTCATTCCACAGATAAAAGATGAAGGCTCGATGACGCCGATTTTGCCATCCACCATCTCTCAAGAGCATATCAGCCATATAAATCGTCTGGGCATAATCCTCACCCAACCAAGAATAATCGCCAATATCATCCTTAATCATGACTGCTGCTCGGAAAGTTTCTACCTCATCAGCAGTAATTTCAGTCCGCTCCTCATCGCCTAAGCCTAAACGTTCTCGCAACCAAGTAAAGGGATAAACATAACCCACACCCTCTAATCGGCTGTGCATGTCCTTTTCCCATTCTTCAAGGAGATGAGTGAGTCGTGAACGTAACGGCCCGACTTTGACCGCTTGCCACGGAGTAAGGTTATTCAAAGCTGGATCGGGCGAAAGCAGCCACTTCTCCACAAACTTATCTACCATCATCTCTTCCGCTATGGCGATAAAATCCATCGCTGGAGCTACCTGTCCCCACTCCAGGGGTTCACTTTGAGTACTATCTACCAATTGCTGCAGACGTTGCCCCAAGTAGGCATCATCAGCCATAACCAATGCCTGTCCGGGGCTCAGAAAAATACTGCCCCAACCTTCAGCCGGAAAACGAGATATAAACTTAGTAAAACGGCTGCCCGGCATAGTTAGTAGCTTTTCATGGGCTAGTAATTGTGGTGATAGTTGCTGCTCATCTACTTGAGCTTGGACTACATAAAAGCCGGGGATGGTGGTACCGGCCCGGGGGGTACTCTTCCCTTCAACCGCTACCGCGGGCTGATTGGGGACGGATTCGTCCGTCTGCCCACAGCAGTGTTTATATTTCTTGCCGCTGCCACAGGGACAGGGATTGTTGCGTCCAATTTTCTCTGCCATAAGTTCACTCCTGCTCTAAAGTTACGCTAGATCATATAATTAGATTTAAATTCCCCAAGGCTAGCGATTTTCCTGCTTATAAGCCACGCAATTCGACATCAGCCCACATTAATAGATCAGCATTTAGTAGTTTGCGGGTGCCATTCTACCTCATAAAGCGTAGTTGATTGGCTCCCTTCCTGGCAAACAAACAACCAGAAAGTATCAACCTGCTGGGCAGCTAATAACAATTCTTCCGGTTGACAGCCACTAGCATCGTCAATCAGTACTTGCATGCTATACAAATTATCTTCAAGTTTAAATTCGAAACCCACCTGACAAGGTGGCCCAGGATCTAAAATAACCTGACAATCAGCTTCATTAACATAATGCTCAGCAACCGGCAATAAAAATGCAACTAAAGCCTCCTGCTGATCCTTACGAGGACGAGCATAGCCTAGAGGCCGGCTACCCTGTTTAAGTAAATGAAAGAGCCAGAACTCCATCAGCATCTGGCGGTCATTTTCTTGTAGCAAGATCAGAACCCCTTTATCTCGACATTTATACCTCATATAGTATCCCCAGGTTTGCTTAAGTAATCTTTAACCTCACCCGAAGTCATATCCCGCTAAACCGCCAAATACGGTTTCAGGCAGGATAAAGTAAGAACCTACTTAGGTGCCTAAAGATGGCAGATAAGAAAAAGCCCGGCCTAAGCCGCGCTTTAACCCATTTTCCTTTATTCCACTTAACAGCCAAACTACTCGGCAAACATATAGCAAACACCTATCAGCCCAGGACCAGTATGGACTCCCAGCGCGGGGCTGATCTGGCCAAACAAAACCTCTATGACATTGGTTAATCCCGCCAACTTGGTTTTTAACTTCAAGGCTTCGATTTCAGCCCCGCCATGCATTACCGCTAACTTAATGCGATTATTGCTAGCGATATTTTCGATTATTTCTCCTAGTTTGCGAATCGATTGTTCACGACCTCGCGTACGAGCAAAAATAAAATACTTGCCCTCAGGGTCAACTGAAATAATTGGCTTGATCCGTAAAATCCCGCCGAAAGCTGCGGCAACCTTACCGATACGCCCACCTCTTTTTAGATATTCTAAAGTCTCCAATACATAAAACACTTCGATTTTTGCCCCACGCCCAGTCAGGTTGGCACAAATCTTTGCCCAAGGTAAACCCGCTGCAATATCTCTTGCTGCTTCATAAACTTGAAACCCTTGTCCCATTGATAGGGTTTTAGTATCAACGACCTTGATTTCAAGATCAGTAAAATCATCAGCAACCATCTTCACGGCAGCAAAAGTGCCAGATAAACCACTAGATATATGTATCGCCAAAACCTTTTCATAACCTTGATCCTGCAATTTGACAAACATATCATGAATTTCCTGCACCGAAGGCAGGGTAGTAGTCGGTATCTGCTGTGGCATACGTGCATAGACTTCATCGGGTTGAATCTCTACCCGGTCAGCGAATACCTCCTGCCCGTAAATAATTTTCAAAGGCAAGACTTGAATATTATATTGTTCAATAATTGATGCTGGTAAATCACAAGCACTGTCCGTAAGTAAAGCGATTTTATTCATAACTACACTTCTACTCCTATCTTCAACTAAATCGTCCGGTAATAGAGATAGATAAGTCCAAATTCCTCCGAACTCTAGATAATCCCGAATTATGGTAATAATATCCTACACATTTATATTAGCTACTATACAATAACTTACACGTTAATAACCGCTCATAAAAAAATATATTATAATACAATGATGACATTAATCCCAAAGGAGTTACAATATGAAATTTATTGTTGATAATGCACTTTTTACTGCTTTGCCAAATGCTGTTTTTGGTGTAATTACGGCCTATGGCCTGGACAACTCGACAGCCTTAGCATCCAGCGTTGATTTAGTAGAAGAAACATCTCGATTGCATCGCGAACTCTCAGGTCAGAAAGTGAAGGAACACTCGGCGGTAATTCCCTACCGCGAAGCTTTTTTAAAGCTCGGAATTAACCCTAACAAATACCTGCCTTCTATCGAAGCACTGATGACAAGGGTGCAAAAGAGTGGTTCCCTACCACAAATTAATCCCTTGGTAGATTTGGTCAATAGTGTGAGTCTTAAGTACCAGGTTCCTATGGGAGCGCACGATATTGACACTATTAAAGAAGCTATGAGGATAAGACCAGCTTTAGCTGAGGATACCTTTATGCCCTTTGGTCAGGAGATCGAAGAAACCGCTGAGATCGGAGAATTAGTTTATGTAGCCGACCATAATATTCGAACCCGCCGCTGGATCTGGCGTCAAAGTGAAATCGGCAAAGTGACCGCCGCTACCCGCAATATTTTCATTCCGATCGATGGCTTTGCCGGTACCAACGAAGATCAAGTACGAGCTGCGTTAGCCTTGGCGACTACCAGATTGCAGTATTATTTCAAGGGTACTATCTATACTGGCATGATTGATAAAAATAGCCCAATTTTCGATGATGAACAAACCCTCATTCCATCCTAACCACGATAACTCACGCGAAAGCTACTGGATCATAACAGACCAATATCTCTTAATTAATTAACATATTTATGAAATTATTAGAGATATTGCGGTAAAATATATTTATCCGTAAATTATTATTATAAGGGGGATTAGTCTTTGAATGACAACACTGCAATACAAAGGACAAACTTTGCTGTTCTAACGGTTAGTTGGCTACTCGATATTTGTTTAATCGCAGGTTACCTGGCCGAGGTACTTAAAGGTTCACGGAGTATTGGTTTTGTCCTAGGTATCAGTGCACTAATCTTAATCCCCATTATCGCCGCCACCCTTATATACAAACGAAACCCCGCCAGCTTGACGATGCGACTCATCATTCTTTTAGGTTACCTAGTCTTCTATAATATCGCCCTTTTTAGTTCCGATCACCTCGTGGTATTTGCTTATTTCTTTCCGATCATGGTTACGTTTTTCCTATACTATGAGCTTCGTCTTATAGTAATCTTTGGCACCGCCGTCATTCTGTCCAATGCAGCTCATATTGGCTGGTTAATTTTGACCCAAGGCGGCTCGGCCGCTGATACCGCAGACTATACCATCGTTATGGCTGCCGTTCTTCTGTTTTCAGTGGCTATGTATATGGCCACCCGCCTATCGAACAAGTTTAGCCAGGAGAAATCGGATACTATCGGAGCTGAAAGGAATAAACTGCATTCCATTTTGGATGAAGTGGGTTTGAGTGCCGAGCAATTAAGCAGCCACGCTAAGCAAATGCAAAATGCCAGTCAGACTGTAGCCTCCACCATCCAGCAAATCTCAGCCTCGACGGAGGAAATCGCCGCCGGTATGGAGGAAGTTTTAGCCTCGATCGAGCATGTGGCAGCCTCTAGTGAAGAGATCAACACCTCCCTGGATGTTATAACCCAGGAGGCACAGAGTGGTGCCCAAAACGCTGCTCAGATTAAAATGCAAGCGGTAACCATGGAAGGCAACGCTCTTACCGCTCAAGAGAAAACTAATCATATGCAGCAAATGATTAATGACCGAGTGACCTCCGCTATCCAGCAAGCCCATGTAGTAGAAGAGATCTCCTCCCTCGCTGCTTCTATCGGTGCCATTGCAGATCAGACTAATTTGTTAGCACTGAATGCGGCCATTGAAGCTGCTCGAGCCGGTGAAGCCGGGCGAGGTTTTGCGGTGGTAGCTGAGGAAGTCCGTAAACTGGCAGAAGAATCATCACAATCGGTCAACAGCATCAAATCGCTCACTGGCCAGGTGCAAGGAGCCGTTGACAACCTGATTAATAACGTCTCCAACATGCTCGAATTTGTCCGCCAGGATATCATGAAAGATTATCATACCTTTGTCGGCATTATTCAAAAAAGCAGTTCCGATGCTGATCTTTTTGCCGGCATCACCTCCTATACCAGCAAAAAGAATATAGAGCTACAAACTGCGGTCGAGAATATTAACCAAGCCATCGAGATGGTCTCCTCAACCCTCGGCCAAAGTACCCAAGGCACCCAAGAAATTGCCCGGGCCTCTTCCGATGCTGCCGAAGCCGCATTAGAAGCTAATGATATTGCTACCCAATTAGCTGCCCAAGCAGATAAACTAGCTCGCCTTGCTCAACAAGGAACCAATTAAAGTAGATATTTAAAAACACAGGGCATTTTAACATGCACCTGTGTTTTTTTATTTTTTTCATGTACAAGCAATTGTGAATACATGCCACGATCCAGCCCATCATCATTTGATTAAAAAACCGGGGTTAACCCCGGTTTTCAAAGGAAGATTATTTCATTCTATTGTTGTCCTGCCGGTTATCTTGGCGATTGTTCTGCCGGTTATTCTGATTGTTCTCTTCCAGACACTCGTCATTTTCGCAGTTATCGATACGATCATTATCCCGACAGTTATCAAGACGCTCGTTATCTTGACGATCATTAATTTTCTTATTCACTTTCGATCCTCCTTTCTGTCGATTAACCTGTTATAGGTTGTACAAAACCAGGTTTTGTTAAACTCTATGGACATTGGTATTTTTTACCTTTATATCACTGACACTAGCACTTATGGCTACTCCTGCATATATTGATAAAAAATGCCAGGGAGGTGTCAATATGACCAAAGTTGATATAGCTCATAGACGGAGACGCCGCTTCCCACCCTTTTTTCCCTTTTTCCCCTTCTTCCCTCCCTTTATCATCTT
>JBLNAS010000099.1:0-3290 GCA_050259475.1 Methylocystaceae bacterium | reverse complement strand
AGTGGAAGGAAATCTACGAGCATTTGGAGACTACGTTGGATTATTGCGAGAACGTCAGTAACGTAATCAAGGGAGTAGCGGTAAAGTATGTTTAGTATAGCTCTGGTTGTTTTGGTTGTATTGCTCGCCCTATGTTTTGATTTCGTCAATGGTTTCAACGATACTGCCAATGCAATTGCTACTTCTGTTTCGACAAAAGCACTATCACCTCGAAATGCTATCATTATAGCTGCCACTCTAAACTTCGTTGGGGCCCTCGTTGGTACAGCTGTTGCTGCTACTATTGGCAAGAGCATCGTTTCCCCTGATAACGTTACAGGTCAGGTGCTTTGTTGTGCTCTCATCGGCGCGATAACATGGAATCTTATTACTTGGCGTTTCGGTATCCCCAGCAGTTCATCCCATGCCTTGATAGGCGGTCTTATTGGGGGAGTAATTGCCGGCTTCGGATTCAATGCCGTACTCTGGCACGGTTTTATAAAGATTTTTGCCGGGTTGGTCATATCTCCTATAGTGTCACTAACAGCCGGCAGTCTGGTTATGACCCTGCTCTTTTGGATATTCCGTGGGTCTTCGCCGACTCGGACCAACAATTCATTCAGAAAGCTGCAGATTGTATCTGCCTGCATGGCAGCTTTTGCCCACGGCTCCAATGATGCACAAAAATCCATGGGTATCATTACCATGGCTTTGATGGCTGGTAATATCATCAGTGTGTTTGAAGTGCCAATATGGGTAAAAATGGCCTGCGCAGCAGCCATGGCCTTCGGAACTGCGATCGGCGGCTGGCGAATCATTAGGACCATGGGCGGCAAGATCTTTCGTATAGAGCCCATCAATGGCTTCGCTGCTGACTTCACCTCATCACTGGTCATTTTTACCGCCAGTCATTTCGGTGCTCCGGTCAGCACTACCCACGTGGTATCTTCATCTATCATGGGCGTGGGAGCAGCCAAGAGGCTCAAGGGAGTCCGCTGGAATATTGCCCGGCAGATTGTAGCTGCTTGGGTTATTACCATCCCATCGTCTGCTCTGGTTTCGATTATTGTTTACAATCTCGTGGCAATCTTAGTATAATAAGGCATGTTAATATATATTCCAAGTATTGCCTGTCTAACCGGACAGGCTTATATTGATTTTGCTATAAGGGAGTGAGAACTTGAAGGCCTATAAGATACCTGAAGCGACCGTTATGCGTTTATCCATCTACTCCAGATTTCTGCATCAGCTCATGCAGGAAGGGAGTGAAACGGTGTCGTCTGGCGAGATTGCCGAAGGGGTAGGCGTTAGTTCCGCTCAGGTTAGAAAGGATCTGGCCTATTTCGGGGAATTTGGCACGCGTGGAGTAGGTTATAAGGTTGATGAGTTATATGGGCACATCATGAAAATATTAGGGCTGGATCGTCAATGGAATGCCATAATAATCGGGGCTGGTAAACTGGGTTCAGCTCTGGCGCTATATCAGGGATTTGCCGATCGCGGATTCAATGTTCGGGCAGTACTTGACATCAACCCGCAGATTATTGGAACAACTTTGGATGGAATCGAAGTTGAAGCCCTGAGTAAGCTTACAGAGCGCGTAAAAGAGCAGGCTATAAACATCGGGGTGATAACTGTCCCCGCAGCGGTAGCCCAGGAAGTAACGGATGAGCTGATTCAGGCCGGAGTGCGTGCCATACTAAACTTTTCTCCCCGTATACTTAGGGTGCCATCAGATGTTGTGTTGAGAAACGTAGATTTGTCAGTAAATCTTGAAGTGCTGAGTTTCAATCTGGCTTTTAATCATCGGTAAAACATGGTACTGGGGACGGTTATGCACCCCAAAAGGTGGACAGATGAACTAGACAGTTGCGAAGGACTGGGTCCTGTATTGAACAGGGCTCAGTCCTTTTAGTATGCATTTAAATCCGCTGTAGTTAAGCGGTTAATAACAAGGTACCCAAGCGAATCAGTCAAAAAGGCTAAGGGGGTAACACAAGATGATATAGTTTGCGAGACAAAAGAAGAATTCCGTCTTAGATAGTGGATGGGATTCTTTGAGATGCTAGTCCATTAATCAAACTGTCGGGGTCTGGTGTAGCCAACCTAATCATCATACTACCACCGGCAGATAGTAATACGCCTCAAAGCCTGCCAATCAATTAAGTTTTAAACTCCCGCTGTAACAACAGAGATTGTACCCTTGCGGCTTTATTCTAGCATATTCCAGATTGGTTTACCTGGTAATAAAAAAATGCATTTAGGCTCTTAGTCAATATGTGCTATGGATAGTCAAAAAGTAAGAAAAAAACAATTAATACATAAAAAAATAAAATATAATAATATATATTATATTTACAAAAATAGGTCAATATAGTAATATGCAGAAAACGGGGGTATGAAAGGAGGATTATATTAAATGAGTTGATTCTATGGAAAGGAGGGAGCACAATGTTGAAGAAACCATTAATGGTATTAATGGTGGCTATGATGTTAACAGTAGGTCTGACTAGTGTTGCATTGGCAGTTTTCTATGACTCCTGGAGTTTAAGAGTCTCCTCGTCTGATTCTGATTATACCAGTGATTACAGTCTTTATCCCGGCAAAGGTGTTGATGTATATAATAGCACTAGTGGACGTAGCATTGTAGTTAGAGCGGTAAGAGCTGACAACGGCTATGTTTTAACTAGCTGGAAAACTATAAGTTCAGGTTCTCAAAGCAGAGTTTATACTAATCCATCTAGTAGTCTGGAATATAAAGATGTAAAGATAGAAGTGAAATCAACCACATCGGGCTATATAACGGCAACTGGCATGAATGCATGGGAAGAATACGATGATTAAAAAATAATTGTTAAACCTCCTAAGTAGTAAATGGCAAGTGCTATTTAGGAGGTTGCTTTTAATAAAACCAGCCAGTGAAAAGAGTCCAACAAAGGATGCTTTTGAATGAATAGCTTCACTTTCCAGGTGAAAATCCTATTGTAACGGGTGAAATTAGGCGTAAACTACTGCAAAGGATTTGCCTGGCTTGCCACAGCTCCCCGGAGCGAAGTTGCTATTCACGATTGTCTAAATGCATCTTGAGTCTGGGGGATGCAATTTTCAGGTCTAAACCCTACCAATTTATCGGGTGTATTATCATTGATTGGCTTATAAAACCATGTCCCAATTTCGATATATAGCTATCCAGTGTTAGGCGATTTCCTTGTATGTAGAACATATCCTTTGCTAACGATGGTTTGACTAACATAAAAAGCATCTCACTTTTGGTTTATAGATTACGATGAGTATTTAAACCACAGGTGGTA
>JBLNAS010000098.1:0-3041 GCA_050259475.1 Methylocystaceae bacterium | reverse complement strand
ACCAGGGAAACCTGCGCAGTATCAGCAAGGTCTTGGGCGTTCTTTTTGGTGTTTGGTTCCTGGGTATATTCACTTATCTGATGACTACGGCTATTCCCCATATGCCTTGGAGAGGCTGGGTAGACGTAGTAGCCGTTGGGTTCTATCTTAGCGGTGTTATTCCCACCGTCGGATTGGCCTTGCTAGAGATTGGACTGATTGGGAAAAATCTTACCTCCGCTCAAAAAATGAAGACACATTTTATCCTCTTGATTGGTTTTCTAGTGGTAGCTCATATCGCCATGATCTTCGGTATGGTCAATCCAGAGCTGATAAACAGCGGCAGTGGTTCAAAGATGCCAATGTAATTAAAAATTCAAAGCACAGAAACTAGTATTATGTCTTTACCTAAAAAAGCGAGTGAAATCTATTTTCACTCGCTTTTACTCGGCTTATTATCTTTTAAGTATTAGGAAAGCCAAGTGTTTTTAACTAATTACTTAAAAATCCCTAGGTTTGCAGAATTTCAAAACCTACATTTAGCTAAAATACAAGAAGGTAAAAAATAACCTGCAGCGAAATGACTGAATAATCGAACTTTTTATTCGGGGTAGGAGGGTTGTATTATGGCTAGCAAATTTCTTGAATTATTACCTCAGGTTGCCCCTATGCTTGTACCTCTGTTTAATGGTGAGGTCGCTTTTTATGCCACTGATACTAGGGTCTTTATTGTAAAGTCTGAAGGTAGTTTTAATGTTCCTTTTGCCATCGTGGGAAAGGAATTTTCTCAGGGCGGAGCTGCCCATAAGGTTATTCAGTCTGGTAAACCCCTCACAATGGAACTAGCTGAAAGTGTCTACGGCATAGCCCTTAAAGTGACTACTATTCCAATTTTCGATGATAATGATCGCACTAAAGTCTTAGGATGTTATGGCATCGCCATGCATCGTGATAATGCGTCCAACCTAAAGCGTATATCACAAAGCCTGGTGGAGGGTCTAACCGAAGTCTCGGCAGCTATTGAAGAGACTGCTGCCTCTGCCTCCGACATCAGCGTAGCTGAGCGTTCACTAAATGAAAAAATAAATAATATAGAAGCTAATGCCCGTCAGATAGATAAGGTACTGGACTTTGTTCGTAATATTGCTGATGAAACCAAAATGTTGGGGCTTAATGCCGCTATTGAAGCTGCCCGAGCCGGCGAATTCGGACGGGGATTTGGGGTAGTAGCAGGAGAAATCCGCAAACTATCCGAGATGTCCAAAAACACAACTGAGGATATCCGCAAGCTAACCCACACTATCCAAGATTATATTAGAGTTGCTGCTGATAATTCAGCCATCACTCTACACTCCAGCGAAGAACAAGCCGCTGCCACCGAGCAAATTACCGCCAGCATTGAAGAAATGATGAGCTTGGTAGAGGAACTCGATCGTCTCTCCCGCCTAGTATAAAATTAGCAACTTAGCGCGCAGCTGTTAGGAATTAACATAACTTAGGAAATCGCCTTTATATAATTGCAGTAATTATAAAAGCAAGAGTTGATTGATATCGCTCTTGCTTTTGTTTATATAAAGCCCAAAATAACTAGAGTTAGCTGTCGTATTTAAATCACGGCCGTTAACATAAATCATTCTCATCAAAGATGTAATGATTTATGTTACGATCTTAATAGAAAAAGGTCGGCGGAGGCAGTTATAGATGCATTTTCTATCAGCAACTTCTATGTTTGCCGTCTTAATATATTGCTTTATTGGAATCTATGTTTTTCGGCAAAATCCTAAATTAAACATCCATAAAATTTTCCTTTGTTTGTCTATAAGCTATGCAATTTGGTCTTTTGGTTATGCATTTGTCTACTTACTAACTGATAAAGATGCCATTTCATTTTGGAACAAATTTGCTGCTATCGGCTGGTGCAGTTTTAGTGCACTAAGTCTTTATCTGACTTTGTTAATAACAGAAAATAAACTGACAACCAGAAAATATTTTAGTCTGATCGTTTTTATGCCTGGTCTTATTTTTTACTACATGGCCGTATTTCTTTTTGGTCCTACTATTAAAACACCAGATCTCATTTCGAAAATCTTTTATATTGGGGATTTTATCTACAACTTTAGCTATCTCCTGGCTAGTATAATTCTGCTTATGATATGGGGTATGAAATCTACCAGTATTCGTATTAAGAGACAATCACGTATCCTGGTAGTATCGAGTTTCGTCCCCTTTATATTGAATCTGGTTACCCAAACTATTTTGCCCGCATTGCACATCGCCCACCTACCACATGTTGGACAGCTATATTCTATCATTATGATATGGGGAACTTTTATTGTTATATCGAAATATAAGTTTTTAAAAATACCGGAACGATTTGTTTTTGAGGAAGTTATGCATGACATGCTTGATTTGACCATCCTCATAAATGATACCGGAAAGATAATTAGGGTAAACACACATACCCTGACCATGCTTGGTTATCACCAAGCATGTTTATTAGGACAATCGGTAAATTTGCTCCTGCCAGCAATTGACCTGGGGCATTTATTAATTAACTCTAGCCCGGACAAAGTTAGGTTCTCGAATACAACCTTGCAGGCAAAAAACGGAGAAATTATTCCGGTTAATGTTTCCTGCACCCCAATAATCGATCGCCATATTAAGGATCTACTGGGTGCCCTGTTAGTAATTCAAGATCTTCGTTTGGTCAATGAGTTGTTGTCTAAAAACCAGGAGCTTCACGAAAAATCCATCCGGGACAGCTTGACCAACCTTTATAATCATCAATATATAATCAGCAAGCTCGAGAATGAGATAGATGGCGCCTTTGATTCTGGTGAACATTTGGCATTAATGATGTTAGACATTGATAATTTTAAAATGATTAACGATATCTATGGCCATCAATTCGGGGATTCGGTATTGGTTATCGTAGCTAAAATCTTAACTAACATTGTTCAAACTTCGGGTTACGTTGGACGTTACGGAGGAGAGGAATTTACCATTATACTTCCGCAAACATCAATTGAAGAAGCTTCCATATTGGGCAATAGAATATGTAC
>JBLNAS010000097.1:0-6134 GCA_050259475.1 Methylocystaceae bacterium | reverse complement strand
CAATCGCGTGAAGAGACACTTCCCCAGCCTTCTGTGGCTACAGTGTTGTAAACTCCTAATTCTCGGGCCAATTCATATTTTAGATTATCCGACATAATGCCCTTACGAGCCATTCTTGTTACCCCCTTAAAATGCCAAACAAAAAGCGGGTAATATTCCGTTCTAGCATTAGTGTTGGTTTTGTACTGAGAAAGTATAAGATGATTATAATTGCACATTTTGAGTTAATAACCAATCCAAGTAACTGATTGCAAGACAGAAAAAGTTTGACATATTTAGTATTTTAATTTTAAATATAAATTAATTGAATAATTTAACTGAATGATAGGTGCGGGAGAATGCTTATTTATCGGCATACCGAAGAAGTAAGTTAGCTTAACCCCAAATGCTAATGAAACTTTCAGGTTTCAAGGACCGTTCCTAGACAGGACTCTGGAAAGTCATTTGACGCCGACGAAGCAAGCCGGTTTTTAAACTGGTGAATCTTTCAGGTATTGGACAGGGCAAAGGGATTATTAATCACCTATGCCCTGTTTTATTTTTATCTATCGTTTTTCCTTTCAAATTAAAATGGGATACCGGGAAATACTAGAAGCAGGAATCTTGTTTAGCCAAACACTTCTCAATTATTGATTTGGCTAAAGGAGGCAATTATGGCTGCAGAAATTCTCTACGGTAAACCTATTGCTGAAAAAATTTTGGAGGTGGTGACTACAGAGGTTGATAAACTTAAACAGCATAATATACATCCACTACTAATGACGATAGAAGTAGGAGATAATCCAGCCTCCAAAGTGTACCTTCATGCCCAGCAAAAGGTTGCTGAACGGGTGGGGATTAATTGTGAATTTATCCAGTTAGCAACCGCGGTATCACAAACCAGACTGCTTAAGGTTTTGGATCATATTAATCGAGATATGTCTATTAGTGGAGTTATTATGCATGTTCCTTTACCGAGTCACCTGAATACCCAAGCGGCACAATGGCATATCAGTAGTGCTAAAGACATTGAAGGTGTTACTCCAGCTAACTTGGGCATTATGTTTTTAGGTGGGAAAAGTTTACTCCCTTGTACGGCCCAGGCGATGGCTGAAATGATCAAATCTACTGGAGTAGAACTTCGGGGCAAGGAAGTGGTAGTGGTTGGGTCCAGCAATATAGTCGGTAAACCATTAGCCGTTATGTTATTAAATGAAATGTGTACAGTAACGATTTGCCATATTGCTACTTCTGAAAGGGGATTGCTCGAGGATCATATTCGTAAAGCAGATATTGTGGCCGTTGCAGTCGGGGTTCCCCAATTAATTAAAGGTGAATGGATCAAAGAGGGTGCTATTGTTATTGATGCTGGTATCAATACGGTGGAAGGAAAACTTGTTGGTGATGTAGAGTTTGAAGAGGCTAAAGAACGAGCATCATGGATTACCCCGGTGCCGGGGGGGGTAGGCACTGTAACTACGGCTTTACTAATGAAGAACACCATTGAAGCGGTAAAAGAACAATATCGTCAGGCTGAAGGAAAAAGGGAGGGATAGCTCTTGAGTCTTAAATTAACCCCATTACATCCATCGCATATAAAATATGGTGGCAAATTGATTGATTTTGGTGGCTGGGAATTACCCATAGAATTTAGTTCAGGAATTATAGCCGAACATCATCGGGTGCGGCAGAAAGCTGGGCTTTTTGATGTTTCTCATATGGGAGAAATCGAGGTTAAAGGTGAAAAAGCTGAGGAATTGGTGCAAAAACTGATTACAAATGATGCTAGCCGTTTAGTGGACCAGCAGATCTGCTATTCGTTAATGTGCTACCAAGATGGCACCATTGTGGACGATCTATTGGTCTATAAATATAACCAGCAACATTATCTATTGGTGGTCAATGCAGCTAATACTGAAAAAGATTTTTCTTGGATTAAATATCATAGTATTGCGGGTGCTGAAATAACTAACGTATCGCAAGATTGGGCTCAGTTAGCTCTTCAAGGTCCTTTAGCCCAGAAAATATTACAAAAATTATGTGACATTGACTTAAACACGATTAAGTATTATTGGTTTGCCCCCCAAGTAAGATTGGTCGATAAACCTTGCTTGGTATCACGGACTGGGTATACCGGCGAAGATGGCTTTGAAATCTATCTAAATCCTGCAGATGCAGAAGAGGTCTGGGAAGCAATACTAAAGGCTGGAGGAGATGAGGTAGCACCTATCGGCTTGGGAGCGAGAGATACCCTGCGTTTTGAAGCAAAGCTGCCTTTATATGGACAAGAAATAGCAGCCGACATAAATCCATTGGAAGCCGGATTGGGTTTCTTTGTAAAATTAGATAAAAGTGAATTTATCGGCCGTGATGCTTTATTAAAGGAGAAACTACAGGGAGTAGCAAGAAAACTGGTCGAGTTTGTCATGGTTGGTCGGGGAATACCTCGTTCACATTACCAGGTGGAAAAGAACGGTGAGGTAATTGGACAAGTTACTACTGGATCATTTGCTCCAACTCTGAATAAAAATATAGGACTAGCACTAGTTGATGCTAAGTTCAGTGATCCGGAGACCGAATTAAACATTATTATCAGGGATAAACCTGTAGTGGCCAAAGTAGGACGGGGGATATTCTATAAACGTGGCATAAGCAAATAAATAACTGCAAGGAGGAATAATGATGGATTACACGATTCAAGAGGGATTATTATATTCGGAGGATCATGAGTGGGTGCGGGTTGAGGATGGTAAAGCTTTTATCGGTATTAGTGGGTATGCTGCGCATCATCTGGGTGATATTGTTTTTGTTGAGTTACCGGAAGTCGATACTGAAGTCCAAGCGGGTAACAATATTGGTGTCATTGAGTCAGTGAAGGCAGTTGCTGATATGCATACCCCGGTATCTGGTATGGTGGTTGAAATTAACGAAGAGTTGGAAACTAGTCCAGAATTACTAAACCAGGATTCCTACACTAATTATATTGCAGTAATAGAAATCAATAATCAAAAGGAATTAGCCGAATTGATGGATGCGACTGCTTACCAAAAATACTGTGAACAATTGGATTAGTGGAGGCTTAATTTATGTCATATATACCAAATACGCAAACTGAACGGCAAGACATGTTGGAAACCATCGGGTTAAATAATATGGCGAACCTCTTTGCTGATATCCCATCCGATGTTAAACTCCGTAATCCGCTAAATTTGGGTTTGCCGCAATCAGAATTTGAGATTCGGGAAAGATTGCTAGAACTGGCTAATAAGAACCTTAACCTGGAAATGTATCCTTCTTTTATGGGTGGTGGTGCTTATAACCACTTTGTCCCAGCGCTAGTTGATCAATTATTATTACGTTCTGAATTTTATACTTCCTATACCCCCTATCAGCCTGAGATTAGTCAAGGTATTCTGCAAGCGATTTATGAATGGCAGACTTATGTATGTATGCTAACGGGCATGGATGTCGCTAATGCCTCTATGTATGACGGTGCAAGTGCCTTAGCCGAAGCCTGTTTAATGGCGGCTGCTATTACTAAAAAACGTAAGATAATCATCCCCGACAATTTGAATCCGGCTTACATTCAGGTAATTAACACCTATCTTAAAGGACAAAAGATAGAAGTCATTACAGTCTCTGCTGCCGAAGGCATTCTTAATCTTGGCAGTTTAACTGGGTTAGTCGATAATGCTGCTGCCGTGGTATTACAATACCCCAACTATTTTGGTATTTTAGAACCTGATTTACCAGCTATCGAAGCTCAGATACATGCTGCGGGAGGCTTGCTTATCATGTCGACTGACCCCATAGCCTTAGGATTGCTTAAAAGTCCAGCCACCTGGGGGGCAGATTTAGTGGCGGGCGAAGGACAGTCCCTGGGATTACCACTGAATTACGGTGGGCCCTATCTTGGGTTTTTAGCAACCAGGGAAAAATACACGCGTTTTTTACCGGGACGTTTGGTTGGACAGACCCTCGATAGCGATGGGGCAGTAGGATACGTGCTTACCCTCCAGGCGCGGGAGCAACATATCCGTCGCGATAAGGCTGGTTCAAATATCTGTTCCAATCAAGCACTATGTGCCTTGGCGGCTACTATTTATTTGGCGGCGATTGGTAAGGATGGATTTCGTGCTATTGCTCGACGGTGCCACCAACTAGCTGCTTATGCCTTGATGCAATTGGAACAGGTAGGGTTAACTTTAAAGTATCAACAACCATTTTACCGAGAGTTTGTGCTTAAGGTTAGTAATCCCAGAGAAGTTAATGCCCGCCTATTGAAAGAGGGCATTGTGGGTGGAATTGAGCTAGAGGATGGGTTGCTCTTAGCATTTACTGAGATGGTTAACTGTGCTCAAATTGATCGACTTGTAGCGGTTATGGGAGGTGTTAAATAATGCATCGTTTATTATTTGAAAATCCTAACCAAAATCCAACTTTCCGGTTACCGATTAGTCCGGTTGATGCCCTGCCAATAAATATTCCGGATGAATACCGGCGGGATGATTTGAGCGAATTACCCACAATTAGTGAAAACGAAGTGGTTCGGCATTTTACCAGGCTTTCTCATCTGGCCTATGGTGTCGATGATGGGTTTTACCCCTTGGGGTCTTGCACCATGAAATATAACCCCAAAGTCAATGAGTGGGCAGCACGATTACCGGGTTTAGTGGGATTACATCCTTCGCTACCACCGGAATTAACTCAAGGCGCCTTGGAACTCATGTATGATTTGGAAAAGATGTTGTGTGAGATCGCCGGGATGGATCGATTTTCTTTGCAACCAGCGGCCGGGGCGCATGGCGAGATGACGGGCGCGTTGATAATCAAGGCCTATCATCAGTCTCGAGGTGATGATAAACGGCAGCGGATGATAGTTCCTGACTCAGCCCATGGCACGAATCCAGCTACTGCCAATATGGTAGGGTACAAAGTATCTCAGGTTAAATCTAATGCAGAGGGCTTAGTAGACATTGCCCACTTAGAATCGCTATTGGGAGAC
This sequence comes from Methylocystaceae bacterium, assembly GCA_050259475.1. GTDB lineage: Bacteria > Bacillota > Syntrophomonadia > Syntrophomonadales > JBLNAA01 > JBLNAA01. Next base: position 1,150 of record JBLNAS010000097.1, on the reverse strand, counting down.
GATGTAGCGGGAATTATGCTGACTAATCCCAATACACTAGGATTGTTCGAAGAGCAGATCATTACGATCGCTCGCCTGGTACATGAAGCCGGGGGATTGCTATATTATGATGGGGCTAATACCAATGGAATTATGGGCGTTGTTCGTCCCGGGGATATGGGGTTTGATGTCGTCCATCTCAATCTGCATAAGACATTTTCGACTCCACATGGTGGCGGTGGCCCAGGTTCAGGGCCAATAGGAGTTAAGTCCCATTTGGTGCCGTTTTTGCCAGTGCCTTTAGTGGAAAAAAATGATCAGGGTTTCTACCTTGATTATGACCTTCCCGAAAGTATTGGCAAGGTGCATTCTTACTATGGCAATTTTGGGATAATGGTACGGGCCTATTGTTATATCCTGGCACTCGGAGGTTCGGGGTTACAAGAGGTCTGTGAAAACGCAGTGCTAAATGCGAATTATATTCGTTTTCATTTGCAAGACACCTACAGTATTCCTTTTAATCGGTTGTGCAAGCATGAATTTGTAGCTACGGGCAAACCCTTTAAAAAGGAATTTGGGGTTAGCACCTTGGATATTGCTAAAAGGTTGCTAGATTACGGCTATCATCCACCGACGATATATTTTCCTCTCATAGTTGATGAAGCATTGATGGTGGAGCCAACGGAAACTGAATCTCGCGAAAGACTAGACAATTTTATCCAGGCTATGAAGCAAATCGCCACTGAGGCGAAAAACAATCCAGAGCTAGTAACTGGAGCACCACATAATACCAAGTTTAAACGTATGGATGAGGTTAAAGCTGCCCGTACACCCCAGTTGCGTTGGCGGTTTCGTAGTCAGGAGTGATATAAATGTATGACCTATTAATAATTGGTGGTGGCCCGGGGGGATATATAGCAGCTATTAGAGCAGCTCAATTAGGGATGAAAGTTGCCTTGGTCGAGATGGATAGTCTCGGTGGTACTTGTCTCAATCGCGGATGTATTCCGACCAAAGCCTATTATCAAAATGCCCAGGTAATGCACACCCTGGGCAGATTACAGCAGTATAATATTGCGACCGATAATATCCGCTTTGATATGGCAGGAGCCCTAGAACGCAAGAATCAAATCGTTAGCAACTTAGTAAGTGGCATTGCTGGATTATTAAA
>JBLNAS010000096.1:0-7620 GCA_050259475.1 Methylocystaceae bacterium | reverse complement strand
CCATCAACCCAGGCCAGACCAATAGTATCAATTAGTTTATGGATACCCCGGCCTAAAAAATGAAAGCCAAGGTTCACAACCGCTAGAATTAGGGCAAAGGCAACCACCGCCATCAAAGCCGATAGCACAACGGTGGGAATCGAGCTAGTGATTGAGCCTGCTGATGCTGGACGATTTAATCCTAACCAGATCAGTAGTTGTAGTTTTAATGGTTTGAAGAACATAATCGCCCCCAGAAAGCCAATAATGAGGCCCAGCCATCCACTAATCATCTGCGTTATACCACGTCGGTACCCACCTACCAGAGCCGATACCACAACCAACAACAATATTGCGTCTACCCAATTCCACTGCATCAATTATCCCTCCCTAGCAGTTCGAAGCATCCGGGAATACCCGGTTCTTAAAAGGAATTATAGCATAATAAATGGCAATAGATGGCCACGGAGGCTTTATAATCCGCTAGACCCCTGACATTTATTTGTTAACCTTACACATACTATAAAAAATAAATAAATTTCACCTAATATATATTGCAAATAACATATGTCGATGTTATATTGAGTACAAGTAGAGTAAGTATAACTAATGATGCTCTTAAGGAGGTGCCCGTTAATGCAGGTTTATTCAATCCCAACTACCGACACTACTGAAATCATCCGTACCCGTCTCGTCGCTTTAAGCGCCAATGCTAATGAATTTGTGAACACCAACCAAACGGTGGAGGTTAAGAATGGCCAACTGATTATCCCTCAGCAACTACTGGCTGAAATGGGAGTTAAAGAAGGCGAAACTATGGAAATGTCGGTAATAGGCAGCACTCTGTTCATCAAACCGGGTAAGTTCTGTACACCACTGGATGACGCAGTTTTCGACCAGCTCATTCATGAGGGCATACTAATCGGCGCGTAATCAAACTCCTAGCAGTATTATATTTATTACTTTGGACAGCCCCCATTAACTTGGTGGGCTGATTTTTTTATCAGCAAAAAATAAACCCGCGACCACGACCACAGTACCTAACATAAATGTAGGTGTGGCTTTTTCTTGCAACCACCATATGGCTAATAAGGTTGCCGACAGTGGCTTAATAAAAAAGATTAGCGAGCTAGTAGCTGCTGATAAGTGTTGCAGAGCGTATAAAAATAACAGGAAAGCTCCACAGGTTATACCTATAGTTAGGTATAACATTTGGGGCAAAGCGGCGGGATCAAAAAACAATAGGGGAACCTGGAACCAGAGCATTAAGGGCAAGGTAATAATCGCCCCCGCGATAAAGGTTATGGCATTGACGGTAACCCCGCCTACCCGCTCAGCTTCCCCTTTGGCTAGCACGATATATAAACCAAAGAATAGGGCTGAAGCCAAGCTGAGCCCTAATCCTAAAAGTATCCTCCAAGTAAAATCAAGATTAATAATTTCTGAGGTAATAATTAGACTAATACCTGTCAATGAAACCAACAAACCACTCCAGGTACGAACTGACATCTTTTCCCCCTGAAGCATAGCCGCAAAAAGATGAGCAAACAAAGGGTTGGTGCAGAATAATACCGCCGCCGTAGAGGCAGGTATATAGGTTATCGCCTGCTGCAACATCGGTAGCGATAAGGCTACCATTACTAAGCCCAGGCGGCCTAACCGAAAAAGATCGGCTCGCGTTAAGCTCCGCTCCGCTTGGTGATTAATAACCAGGGCAACCGGCAGCAGAAGCATCCCCCCGAACAAAAAACGCCAAAAATTTATCTGCAATGGTGGTACTTGATAGGCTATGGTTTTGCTCACTATCTCATAGGTACTAAACAGAATTAAGGTTCCTGCCAGTGCCAACAGCGGTTTTATCTTCATATGCATGGCCACTCCCTCAGGCATATTTTGGTGGGCAGGATTATGCCACCTGTCAAACGAATAAGTATTAGGTCACTATTTTCGCTTGGCGCACGCGTCTCCCCAAAAAAGGAGGTAATGATCAATGCGGCACCGACGAACACTAATTTTAATCTCATTATTATTGCTAAGCACTAGTATAATTAGCGGCTGTTCCTTGGCTTCCGGGAAAACCAAGACCGCACATAGCAGTTCAGTTAAGTTATATTACGGTTCACCAGGCAATGAACGTCTAGCCTACGAACTTCGTACCATTAACTATAATACCTCCGAAGAAAAGTATCTGGCTACTCTTAATAGTCTACTAGCTGGCCCCGAGAATACCAATCTGGTAGCTAATATCGCAGAAGGTACCAAGGTCCTTAACATTTCCCGTTCCGCTAAAGACCTCACGGTTAACTTTAGCCGCGAGTTTTTATCCTTTGCTGGTAGTATCGGTGAAATAGTAGCCGTTGGTTCCATCGTCAACACCCTGGTCCAATTCCCTGAAATCGATCGCGTTAAAATCCAGGTAGATGGCCAGGATCTGTCAGGTCCCAGTGGTATGACCCGCGGTTTTATGACCGAGTTTAAGAATAATATAGCCCCAGCGCAAGAAATCCGTGATATTGTGCTCTATTTCGCTGATCAAGACGGTAGCTTTGTCCATCCGGAAGCTCGGCAAATTAGAGTAGACCCCGACATCAGTGAAACTGAATTTATAAAAGTGGCTCTACTTGAACTAATATCTGGTCCCACCCAAAGCACGCTCTACCGTACCATACCGCAGGAGACTAATGTGCGCTCAGTAGTGCTTGATGGTGACCTGGTCAAGGTAGACTTTTCCGAGGAAATCATCAGCAAACATTGGGGCGGAGCCACCGGAGAAGCTATGACCGTTAACTCCCTAGTCGCTACGTTAACTGGCTTCCCGGATATTAAGCAGGTATTACTTACTGCAGAGGGAAAGCCACTAGCGATTGAACATATGGTAATCGACCGGCCACTTAGTCGTAATCCAGTTGTAATTAAGCCCTAGCCAATAAAACTTAACTCTTGATTTGCTCGGGGAATAATCTTACCATGATGCTAAGCTGACTAAAGGAGGGGGGATACGATTGGATAACTATTTGCTAGAATTGTTTTGGCAATATCGCATAGCTAATCTCTACGATGCTCTGGCCCGTAAAGATAACACCCTGGCAACAAATCCTTCGTCCCCAGAGCCGACAAGTGCTCCCTCCGATACGGCCAAATCAAGCCCCAGCTTTGCTGAGATCATACAAAAGGCCAGTACTAAATATGGGGTCAGCGAACAGGTAATTAGTGCCGTTATCAAACAGGAATCGGGTTTTGATGCCCAGGCGGTTTCTCATTGTGGTGCCCAAGGTCTCATGCAGTTAATGCCTCGTACTGCAGCTGGACTTGGGGTTAAAGATGCCTTTAATCCCGAGGAAAACATTATGGCGGGTACCAAATATTTGAAACAAAAGCTGGATGAGTTTGGTGGTAATTTAGAAATGGCTTTGGCGGCTTATAATGCTGGCAGCGGAGCGGTTCGTCGTCATCACGGTGTCCCCCCTTATAAAGAGACCCAAAACTATGTCGCCCGCGTAATCAAAAATGTGGAACGTACGGTTTAAATAACTTATCTAACAGAAAAACAACGGCATTCGGTTTAATTCATCCCGAATGCCGCTTTTTTTAAGCCTTGGGGGAAAGTTCATGTCCACAGAAAGGACAAAAGCTCATAACACTTTCACTTGGGTGAAGCCCCTGTCCACAAAACGGACAAAAATTGTACTTTTTACTACTTGTTGGCATTTGCCGCTCCGCTGGCAAGCTAGCTACCGGGTCAATGTTATCCGAGGCCACCGCGATTAAGGGCTCGGCTACCATGATGGTTGATAGCATCCGGCTTAGCTCTTTTCTATCCACCGGGGTTTGTAAGATTCCATCGACCAGAGGATAGTTCTCGGGGCTTAGTCTGCTACAAGATGATAGTAGACATTTTATATAGGGGTGTCGGTCCTTGATCCGCCTAATTACTTCGTCTCCCGTCATCCCTGGCATTGTATAATTGACAATGACCATCTCTGGGTTCAAGGTTTCTACTTGGCGTAGAGATCCATACTCATCAGTAGTACTAACCTCAAAGCCTAACGCTATTATCATATCCTTGAGGAAAAGGCGCTCGAACCGGCTGTCGTTAATAATTAACACCCGTTTCACTCTCTTCCCTCCCCCGGTTATTACTGCACATAAGGCTGTATTAAACCTGACATGCGATTGTTCTTAACATTCTCTCGATAGCAGGTAAAATCCTGCCCGTCTCGCCCCGAAAAAAAGACGGGCGACCTGCGCCCGTCTTTTTAAACCTTACATTAGCCCTTGGAGCCAGCTTTCGTATTCACTACGGAACTGTTCCCAGGATGGCCATACCCGGTGTTTACCGTAGATATAATAGGAGAGGCGTGGAATGACGGCATGGGCCTCCCGATAATGGCCTAGTTCACCATACTGAATTTCAGCCTCGCGAACCAAATTGAATACCTTTTGCATTTTATTCTGCGCCGCCTCTGGAGCCGAAGACCTAATGCGGCGGCCCGGAGTAGTCTTTGCTTCTGGAATTAGAGTGCTTGATCCTAACCCATTAGCTATCTCCATTAACATCCGGCGAACCACCTCGGTATTACCGTGGCTAGATCCACCCTGAGCCATCGCTGAAGCCATGGTCTCTACGGCAATTTTAATATCAACCAATTCTTTTTCAATCGCCATCAACATTACTTCATTAGCATCTAGCAAGGTATCAACGATTTCCTCCAGCACCAGGTTTTTAACCTTCATACCATTAGTTTCAATTCCCAGCATACGCTTTTTAACCTTGTCCTTAAGACGCAGCTCAATCAAATCATTCTTGGATACGGCATTAGCACAAACAATATTGTTTCTTTTTGGCAATTTATGTTCCTCCCTTTATCAAGTTCTTGTTAGTAATTATTTCCCATTTTTGTAATATCAAACAAAAAAGCGAGCAATTTTCTGCTCGCTTAATCAATAACTTTTTCTATTAGGTCAGTTATCAGACTACATACATCCAAGTTGAACTGGCATTGGCTACCAATTCGCCATCACCATTAAGGGCTTGTGCCTCCATCGATAGCAGCTTTCGTCCCCTTTTCAGAACCCGGGAAGTTATTACGAGATTGTCTCCCATCTTTACTGGACGGTGATACATTACCTGCATCTGAACGGTTGCCGATGGCTTCCCTCCAGCTAACAGACTGAGTGGCCCAAAGACATTATCAATGGCCGCTGCAATAAACCCTCCCTGCATCCCCTGCATGGGATTTAAATACTCGGCTTTAACCGGAAAGCTGCAGGTCAGTTCGTGGCTTTCCTCATGGTAAGCAATTATTTCCCCTTCCATAGCAATAAAACAGGCCGGTACACCGCGCTGCCTAAATTCTTCGTAATCCATTCCTTGATTGGTCATTTGGTTCCCCCCTCGGTTGTTCTACCCAGTAATGTATCACATGTACCTGCCAATTAATATCTTCCCGAGCTAGACCAGAATTCTTCTATTCTCGGTAACCAGGCCCCATAATCTCAGGCTGCCGTTTCTTCGCTTGGGGTGCCAGACTGTTGGCACTAAATTTTAATAGTTGGGTATGGAGTACTACACCTCCTGGCTGTAGATTAAGGTTATCGTCCAATACTCCGACCCAAAACCGCACCAGTGAGCTGTTCGTGATAAACTGTACTTCCCAAGTATCAAGCAACACTAAGCCCAAATAAGCCGAACCGCGAGCAGGTATCTCTATTAGATGATCAACTAGTAACACCTTCCTAATTGCTATTAAGTCATACTGTTTTATACGCACTTGTGCTGGCTTCCGATCATTATTTAGAACTTTAGCATCAAGATAACTGGCACCGGAACTAGTTATCATTGGTCCCGTGGAATACCCATATAAGGATACTGCACTCAAAACCGGGCACCTCCACCGCTATAATCCTTTTGCATCCTATGCGGACAGTTCCGTGGCGGTTAAAAATTGTGATTAAATGGCTGGTGCTCCTAACCCGGTTAGGATATGCTTTTAACAGGTAATTTCAGTGTTTTTACCAATGGAAGGATGCGGGTTTATGCTAGCAGCCACCTTAATTGTAATAGTGCTACTCGGGGTACTTATGTACTACATCGCCCAAAAGCTGCCGGTGGTTGATGCGGTACGCACCATCCTACTAGGTGTTGCCATTATCCTACTCGGTGGGTTTATTGTCATTGATCCTGATACTGAGCTAGGCGGGCTACCCTACCTTATCCTTATTTTTGGTTTTATCCTGGCAGTTACCGGCTTCTTTAAGGCCGAATAAGCACTATCAAACAACTTAAACCAGCAAAGCCGACTATAACCATAATAGTCGGCTTTTTATCTGCAAAACATTACCCAAGACGTCTCTTATTTACTGTACACTACCCTTTTTTAGAGCCTTATTAACTCTTGATAGTTTAAATAGGCCATAGGTAATCATACCGTACAATAGCAGGTACATCATAAAAAGAAACACTACCACCGGCATTCGATAATCAAAGTTGTGCAGGTTAACCACCAGTAAGGGAAACATAGCTGCCATCAAGGAAATCATTAACCCGCGCAGTCGATTATTCAACTCCATTCTCGAAGTCAAATCAGTGTATATCTGAGGCCTTTCGTCTTGATAAGCCATCGCCCAGATATACCATGGGCCCCAACTATACGCCAGCTTCCAGCCTAGATCACTGTAAAGGTTATAATACTCGGTTTCCACCCGTTCCTGATAATCAACACCATAGCGCATCCGGCGAGGTTCCCCGCGAATGAATTCAAAACGGATGCCACCGAGGCTGGCCGAGTTCAGCCGCCAGCCTTTTAACTCCATCTCCTCCAGCCAGTTCTCCAGCGCGTCTGGCTCCCAACCCCACCACCATTTGTAAGCAATCTTTTTACCACTCATAATAGTTCTCCCAGGCACTTCTGCCCGTTAGTACACAGTTCCTTTAAGCGCTCCAATTCTAGTTTAAGTAAAGCCTGCCCCGTCTCAGTGAGTTGATACACCTTCCGCCGCTCTTCCTCGGCCAAGGCCATTATCAGTCCCTCCTTCTCCATCCGTGACAGACTCCCATATAAAGTTCCTGCACCTAATGTCAGCCGGCCACTAGTTAAACTCTGTACATACTGCATAATGCCGTAACCATGTCGTGGTTCCAGTAAGGACAGCATAATATAATAAGCGGTTTCTGATAGTGGAAGTAACTTCCCAGGCTGCCACACTTTCATCACGATCACCCCTATATCGCAGCGCTTTATATCACCTCGTGATATATCCGTTTACAATGTATCACCCGGTGATATAGCTGTCAATCTCTTTACACACTAATAATGACTCCCCAGAACTTTACTAGGAATGGAATACGATCTACAGACAGAATAAAGACCTGCCTAAATAAGCAGGTCTTTGTATTCTGTCGTTCACTAAGTCAACTGCTTAGAGATCCAAACTAAATCCAGCCTAGCACACCACCAAAAACTAGCAAGGCTAAGATATTTAGGCTTAATAGCCCCCCAATAAATCTTTTCTGGGTTCGGGGTTGCCAGTCATATCCATAACAAGCGGCAGCAAAGAAAGGTATATAAACGGTTATAAAAACCGGCAGCGCTCCCCACCAAGGATAAACCCAGATAAAAGTCGGTGTCCGCACCAAAAATA
>JBLNAS010000095.1:0-7819 GCA_050259475.1 Methylocystaceae bacterium | reverse complement strand
TCACCGTATAGTCAAAACCATTGAGCATAGCGGTTTGCAAATGGTCTACCGCATCGGAACGGGTACCTCGATATAGCGTATTAGCATCTGTCAAAAACGGCTTGCCGCCCTGACTTCTTACCCAATCCACCACTCGCCGTATATATTGCGGCCTTATGTAAGCTAAGTTGCCTAATTCACCGAAGTGTACCTTAATCGCTACCAGATCACCTGATTTTACAATAGTCTGGAATTCCGGTTTTTTTAATAAGCTATCCAGTTTATCCAGCATTCCTTTGCCGCTTTTAGTCCGCATATTGGTAAAATACACTCGTGCTGCCATCTTCACCAAGACCTCCTTTACTGCTTTCAACAATTGTTACTATCCTTTTTTTAGTACTTGCTGATTAAGGTATCTAGCTAAAGCATCAATTTCATCATAGTTAAAAATCGGTTCTTCCGCCGCTAAATCTGGCAGATCAGTAACAATTGCTACCACGCCAGACAATGGTAGGCGCTGCTCCGACACGCCGCGGCGGAGTAATTCCACCTTCGGGCCGGGGTGGTTTTTATAGCCTTCCACCAGTATCAGTTCACAATCACTAAGATATTCAACTACCTCATCAAGACCATAGGCCTGAGGGGTACGCCGATGAATCGAAAATGCTTCGGGTCCGACTACTGCTACCACCTCAGCCCCGGATTCATAATAACTATGCGAATCCTTACCAGCAGCATCCATTTCATAACCATGGGAAGCATGTTTAACCACCGCAACTCTGATACCCTGCTGGCGAAACCAAATCGCTAATTCCCTAACCACCATAGTTTTACCGGTGTTGGAGTAGCCCACCACCGCTAATGTCTGTACCATAGTCCCTCCCTCAAATCGCTATCCGCCATTCATGACAATAGATATTTAACCGGTCTCCTCGCGCAAAGCCAACCACCGTAATACCCAGCTCCCGGGCAATCCGGAGGGCCAAGGCGGTAGGTGCTGCTCGGGATAAAACCAATGGAATCTCAGCATGTGCCGCTTTTAATAACATTTCAGCTGCCACCCGCCCACTCAATATCACACACTTATCAACACTCGAAATATCATTAAGCAGCGCATAACCAAGTACCTTATCTAGAGCATTATGGCGTCCGATATCTTCATAGCGGAACAGCAATTGGTCTTTATCACCCATCCCTACGCTATGGGCGGCACCAGTTATTTGAAAGGTACGTGATTGTTCATCTAATTGCTGTGATAGATGCAATAACTCCGGCACGGTAAACTTGGCTGAGGTTAACACCGGTTTGAGCTGGGAAGCATCCCGGATAAAGTATAAACTCGAGTTAGTCTCTGGATTATAGAAACGCTTTCCAGAATTATCGATTTCTTGGCTATAGCTGGGTATCTCCACCTGACAATAGCCACTTTCTTGATCCAGGTTCATATGTAATAGTTGTTGACGGTTGTTAATCAGGCCCGAACTACGTAAGAAGCCAACCACTAATTCCGGCCAGGCACCAGGAGAACAAACTAAGGTTGTCAGTTCCTGCCCATTTAAGATTATCGTCAATGGATAGTCGGCTATTACCACATCATCAACCTGCTCAATTTGCCCCTGATTATATTTTATTACCCGGCATTGATCATATAAATTCATCGCCCACCTCACTTACCGGCATTATTACCTACTTAATATACCCCGGTTAACAATACTACATCTTCACAGGTAAACCCTTCTTCACTCTTAGCAAAACGCCAAAGAAGGTTGCCATAACGGCAACCTTCCCGAAGTCAGGTAATATTTATTCTTGCATAAACTGATAGAGACGATAGCCGCCACTAATATTCTTAGCTGGGAAGCCATTTTGGCACAGAATACGGTTGGCAATATAACTGCGCAGCCCCACTCCACAATAGACCATAATCTCACGATCCTTCGGTAGTTCATCCATCCGTTGACGCAGGTCATCGACTGGTATATTAACTGCCCCTGGCACCGCTCCCCGCTCAAATTCACCTCGAGTACGAGCATCAAGCAATAATGCTCCCGCCTTTTGCTTCTCCTTGACTTGGGGCCAATATACTACCTCCACCAGTCCCTGCAAGATATTGCTAGCCGCATAGGCCGTCATATTTACCGGATCTTTGGCTGAAGAAAATGGTGGGGCATAGGCCAATTCTAATTCCTGTAGGTCATGTACCGTTAATCGATTACGCACGGCAGTAGCTAGGACATCAATCCGTTTATCGACCCCCTCCTGGCCGACAATCTGCGCCCCGAGTATCCGTCCATCACCAGGAGCAAACAGCAGCTTTATCGTCATCTGACTAGCACCCGGATAGTAGGTAGCATGAGAACTAGGATGCGTATGCACGATTAAATGCGGTATACCCTGGCGCTGTAAACTCTTTTCATTGCGTCCGGTGGCCGCCACCACGGTATGGCGGAAACGCAGGATAGCCGTACCCTGTACACCATTGTAGCTAGTTGGAATACCAGCTATATTATTAGCTGCTATCCATCCCTGACGATTAGCCGGGCTAGCCATGGACAACTGCATCTCTTCACCACTTATTAAATCTTTTACTTCAACGGCATCACCAGCGGCATAAATCCAGGGGTCAGAGGTTTGCATAAACTCATTGACCTTAATACCCCCCCGCTCACCAACGGTTAACCCCGCTTCGCGGGCTAACTTTGACTCTGGTCTGACTCCTGCTCCGAGAATAATAAGATCCGCGGCCAACCGTTCCCCATTATCTAGCATTACAGTAGTTACATTTGGCGAACCATCCAAAGCCGTTACCCGATTCCCCAAGCGAAGATTTACCCCGGCCTGGCGTAAGGTGGCATGGAGGATGGATGCCATTTCCGGGTCCAAACTGCCCATTACCTGGGAAGACGCTTCTACTAAAGCTACCTTAAGACCTCGCTCCAGCATCATCTCCGCCATCTCCAAGCCGATAAACCCCCCACCCAGTACAACTACCTGGCTAGATCGGTTTTTTTCAACATATTGTTTAATACGGTCACTATCAGGTATATTGCGCACGACAAAGACATTTTCACCTTCGATACCGGGAAGATCAGGAATAATCGGCGCTGCACCGGGGCAGAGCATAAGATAATCATAACTCTCTTGATACTCGGTACCCTGGCTCAGATCATTAATCACTACCCTTTTTTGTTCTGGTATAATTGCCACCACTTCATTCAGAGTACGGACATCAATGTTAAACCGGCTGCGCATCGCTGCCGGGGTTTGAACCAATAGGCTTTGACGCTCTGGTATAACTCCCCCAACATAATAAGGCAAGCCACAATTGGCAAACGAGATGTCAGCACCTCTTTCTAGCATAATGATCTCCGCTGATTCATCCAAGCGACGCAGGCGAGCGGCCGCACTGGCTCCCCCAGCTACCCCACCGACAATAACTACCTTCTTACCCATAGCACTCCCACCTTCACTTACCAAAATATTAGTAACTAGGCATATTCGCTGGTTACTATTTTATCATACCCCCAAGGGGTATAACAAGTGGCTGTTAAGTATGGCTGCACCTCAGGTATCCGCATATATCCGCAAGGGACTCGCTTACCCTAACAAGGTGAGCCCACACGTAGCTCGCCTTGTTAGTTTTCGTTTTGCTGGCGGGTTTAATCAATACTATTTATTGATCTAGCTACCTGTTCTCTCCCTGAATAGCTATTTTCACACTAAAACATTCAGCATTATACCCGATTAACTTCGTCCCCGACTTTAACCTGCCCCGAGGTAATCACCCGAGCAAATATCCCCTCTATCGGCATAATGCAGGTGCCTACCTGCTTTTTAATTGCACAACCCTGATTATGGCACTCCTTGCCAATCTGAGAAACCTCCAGCACCGCTTTACCAACCTGTAGCTTAGTCCCTATGGGTAAGGTATTAAGTTCCATTCCCTCGACAGTAAGATTCTCCGCAAAGGCACCATAATCAACATCGGCGCCTAATTTTCTCATCTTTTCCACACTGGATAGTGCTAACAAACTGACTTGACGGTGCATAAAACCAGCATGGGCATCACCAACTAAGCCCAACTCCTGCTCCAGGTAGGCTTCACCAACATTGTACTTAACCGTTCCCTTAGCCTCCGACACATTTACCGCCACTACCCGTCCACTGTTTACCGGCATAATCATCCCATCCTCACACATCATTATTAGTTGGAGCGGCCCCCTTGACTTCTAATAAATAGGTTAGCAATTTAGGGACCCCCACTTCCATAAGAACTTCCCACAAATCCATGAGCTCCTCGATGGTAACTACCTTGGCCTCCAAGAGCAATTGAATAACCTGTCCATCAACCGCTGCGATCATGGTGGCGGCTAACGCCCGGTTTAGCTTGGAAGGCTCAATGGCATACATTCGATTCATAATTCTTTCGGTAGTATCAACCCAGCCATTATATTTCCTTATCAAAAGGTCGTGCATTTCCTCATTACCAATTAAAGCCTCATGGGTAAGATAGAATTGCAACCGATTTTGTTCCATTGCGGATAATCGTTGCGAAACACCTGATAAAATCCCCTTTTTTAATTCCTGGTAGTCTCCCGTCGAGTTTAGCGAATACTTAACTGGTGCAATCACCGTCCGTAGGAATTGGTCAATCATTTCATATAGGATGTCGTCCTTGCCCTTATAATGATAATAAACTGCGCCTTTACTTAGGCCCGCCTCATCGGCAATCGCTTGCACACTAGCGCTATTCACTCCATGTCGGGCTATTACAGTTCTAGCTGCCTCTAAAATGTTTTCTTTGCCGCCTTTATTGTTAGCCATAATACTACACCCCACAGTCATTCTGGAAATAATTATAGCACCCATCGGCAAAATGTCTTCGGTAATAAGAAAAACCATGCGACTTTGAGCATCACATGGTTTCTCGTGGACGACCGCCAAATATATGGGTTAGCTAGCGGTACATAGCTTCAATCATTGATTTGTATTTTTCATTAACTACTTTGCGCTTTACCTTCAAAGTAGCCGTAATCTCCCCATCCTCCTGAGTAAATTCCTTCGGTATTAAAGTGAACTTTTTCACCTTTTCCACCTGCCCCAAATCTCGAGTTCTGAAATCGATGCGTTTTTGGTAAAACTCAATAATCTGAGGATGCTGCACCAATTCCTCCCGCGATTTAAAGACAATTCCCTCCGCTTCCGCGTAGGCTTCTAAAGCTAAAAATGAAGGTACAATAAGTGCTGAAACGTATTGTCTACCATCACCAACCACCGCTACCTGCTCAAAGTAATAATCCTCCTTAAGCAAATTCTCGATTTGCTGGGGAGCCACGTATTTACCCCCCGAGGTTTTGATTAGGTCTTTAATACGATCAGTTATGGTGACAAATCCCTCACTATCAATAATGCCAACATCTCCGGTTTTAAACCAACCATCTTCGGTATACACTTCCCTGGTCAGTTCGGGGTTTTTATAATACCCCTGCATTAAACTGGGATTCTTAGCCTGGATCTCTCCTTCATCCGAAAGCCGGATTTCAACTAGAGGCACAACCTTACCACAAGTGCCAAACTTATTATTTTTCGGGTTAGCAATGCTGATTACAAAACACTCAGTCATACCATAACCTTGGAGCAATAGTACTCCCGCATTAAAAAAGAATTCACCAATTTCGCGAGAAAAGGCCGCACCACCGACATTGAAAATCTTATTGCGCCCGCCAAAGACATCCCGGATTTTTTGTAATACCACCTTATCGGCCAGCTTATACTTTTGGGCTAACCCCCAGGGCACTGGTTTCTGATCTCGCTTTAGACCATTAACCTTGCCACCCACTTTGAGCGCCCAATTAAATAATTTCTGTTTAACTGGTGAGGCCTCACGTAAGCCCTCCCGTACCTGAGCATGAATCTTTTCCCAAAGCCGAGGAACACTCACCATATAATGCGGTTTACTCTCCTGCAGAAATTGCACTAAGGCCTTAAGATCGTGGCAGAAATCTACCTGCCCACCCGACCATAACATCTGATACGTCCAACCCCGTTCAAAAACGTGGGAGAGTGGTAAAACCGCCAGGCTAACATCACCCTCAGCAATTGGCTGCGAATAATTAGTCTCAAAACCCATGGCAAACCAATTGTAATGAGTGAGCATTACTCCTTTCGGTTCGCCAGTGGTTCCTGAAGTATAAATAATGGTAGCGAGGTCATCGCGGTTAGTTCGAGCTATTCGCTCTTCTAAATCCTTTTCCCGCCCGCAAGTCTGGCCTAGCACCAGAAAATCATCAAACAGGATGGCCTGATTACAATCAATTTTTACCGTCTTATCAAAGACAATAATCTTTTCCAGGACCGGCGCGGTCGGTAATATACTTACCGCCTTGTCATACTGCTCCTGGTTACCGACAAATAGAAAACGGATATCAGCATGATTAACTATGTACTCCAGCTCTTTCGCTGAGTTAGTAGCGTAGATGGGAACGGTTATCCCCCTTATGTTATAGGTGGCAAAATCAACTGCTGTCCACTCGGCACGGTTATTAGCAAAAATGCCGACAAACTCTTTTTGTTCTATTGCTCCCCATTCAATTAGGGCTTTAGCTACTGAGTCAACGATTTCACCATACTGCCGAAAAGTATAGCTTATCCATTCCCCATAGGGCTTATGGCGGACTGCAATCCTGCTATCTCCATATTTTTGCGCCCGTTTTCTGATCATGAGACCCATGTGGTCGTCAATGGCTAAATAATCTTCAAACTCTTGCCAATAACCAGGTGTGCCCTGCGTCATATATTGTACCTCCCCCGATTAGTGCTTAAAAATCACTATTTAAAACTGTCTTACCTATCAATTTTCGTACAACTCCCGATGAAATTCTTGGCTCATATTAACTTTCAAAAAAATTCTTCCAAAACCTAAAAGTTTTAAAATAGATATTGTTAAGCGAAAATTATTTTGATAATCTAACTATACCGACTGGTCAGTATAGTTTCAACCTAGATTTTCTGTTTTTCTGTCTTCCTTGCCCAATAATTACGCAAGAAGCTTTTCTGTTCCTTAAGTCCCATGATGAAAACAAGGTAAAGAAAACCCAGTACCTATTGTCTGGTAATGTTCTCAATCAGACTACAACAATAAGAGGAGGATTTAAGATGGTAGTTTCGTACTTAGGTAAAGAGTATAAAGACATACTAGCCTATGTAGATAACAGTATTGGATACATGAAATTTAACCGCCCTAAAGCGATGAACGCGGTTAGTCTTGAATTACTCGATGAAGCTATCACTGTTATCGAGCAGTATAAATATGATCCCGACGTCAAAGTCATTCTTATCTATGGCGAACCCAACACCTTCGCGGTCGGTGCTGACCTGAGGGATTGGCACTGGCGTACCCCCTTCGAGGCTCGCGATGGCGATGACAAGGTGCAATCCACCATCATGGCTTTGGAAGATAACCACAAGCCAGTTATCGCAGCCGTCCAGGGGTTAGCACTCGGCGGTGGCTTAGAAATGATTTTGGCCTGCGATATTAGCATTGTAGATGAAAAGGCTATGCTCGGATTCCCGGAAATAAACCTGGGCATTTTCCCTGGTGGTGGTGGTACCCAACGCCTGCCCCGGAATATCTCAATGTGCTTGGCTAAACAGCTAATCTTTACCGGCGAATTGTTCACCGGCAAGGCTGCTGGTGAAATGGGGCTCATTAATAAAGCGGTACCATCAGATCAAGTCATGGATGAAGCCAGAAAGATGGCGCGCAAACTCATTACTAAGAGCCCACTGGCCCTCAGGGAAGCTAAAAATGCTGTTAACCAGTCAATGAATTTAGATATTA
>JBLNAS010000094.1:0-6877 GCA_050259475.1 Methylocystaceae bacterium | reverse complement strand
CCATATCCTGCAACTGCAATTCCAAATCATTACGTCGCTGGAGTAGACCACGTTCCTTTTCCATCATTACTGATAGTTTTACTTGCAATTGCCAGGCAGCATCATAAGCACATTTAATATCAAGTTCAGAATATTTATCGAAGTTTTTACTGACATCCATTAATTTAACCCGAGCTTGCCGCTCCTGTTCGGTCAAAACATCCACTTGCAGGATTAGCCGCTCGACTTCAGTGCGCAATTGCCGCACCTGCTTATCCATGGTCTCGCGCGAGCGGCGAGCGTTTTCGGCAATACTATATATTTCCTTTTTTCCTTCTTCTGCTGCTTCTACGATCGCGAGTATCACATTTTCCATATCATCAGGAGCTTGCTTGTTCGCCAAATCCGCCCTCCCCTTCCTAAAGCCTCCTAGATACCCAAGCTTTCACGTACTTCTTGCTGAATGGCTTGCATAATATCCAAATTAGTCGTCTCGACATATAATCTGAACAAAGGTTCTGTACCGGAAGAGCGCACTAATATCCAACTACCATCTTCGAGTATTATCTTTTTGCCATCAATAGTATAGACCTTCTCAACTCGGGTATTATTGATCATGCGGGGATGGTATTGCTCCAGTTTTTCCAATACCGTCTCCCGTTCACTGGGTCGATAATGCAAATCTAAGCGTTCACTGACCAGCGGCTTATAGCTCTCTTCTAGTTCTTTTTCTAACTGGCTCAAAGTCTTACCTGTAGCAGCCACCATTTCCACCGTGAGCAGGCCGGCGAGAATACCATCTTTCTCTGGAATATGCCCAAAGATAGACATACCGCCGCTTTCTTCTCCGCCCAAGATAGCACCCTGTTCCCGCAAGCATTCGCCGATATACTTAAACCCTACTGGAGTCTCAATTACCTTAAGTCCATGGGCGGCAGCTATCTGATCCAACCGATGTGAGGTAGCAACCGTACGTGCTACCGGGCCCTTTTGACTGCGACTAGTTAATAAGTATTGCAGGAGCAGAGCCAGCAGCCGATTCGGGGAAACATAGTTTCCTGCTTCATCTACCACTCCGAAGCGGTCAGCATCGCCATCAGTGGCTAACCCCAGACTAGCACCCGCCTTTACCACCATTTCACCTAAATCCCGCAGATAGGGGGCAGTCGGTTCGGGCATCATGCCTCCGAATAGGGGATCACGATGACCATGCATCACCAGCGGTTTAATGCCTAATTCCAGCAGCATCTGATCGAGAAAACCGCTGCCTACTCCATACATCGTATCAACTACAACCGTTATATCAGATTTGAAATGCTCCTTTTTTAATAGCGCAAAAACACTGTCTCGATAAGCTTCATAAGGGTCAATCGTGGCCAGGAGACCGAGATTATTCCCTTCCTCCAAAGACAGCTCATAGATTTTGGCACCCTCTAAGACACGGGCAATCTCCTCTTCAATAGCCCCAGTAACCTCTGGCATCGCGGGGCCAGCATAGTAAGGAATAAACTTTAGTCCATTATATTCCGGTGGATTATGACTGGCAGTAACCATAATGGCTCCCGCAGCGGCTAGTTGCCGAACCATCCCGGCCGCTACCGGTGTCGGCACCCCCCGATCCGGCAGATAGACTTTGATCCCATTACCCATTAAAACCCGCGCACAAGCCCGGGCAAATTCCGCAGATAAAAATCGGTTATCATAACCGATGACAACACCCTTTTTGGTCATTTGCTGTCCCGTTATATAATAGGCAATGCTCTGGGCAACTACCTCAACATTAGCAAAGGTGAATTCATCAGCAATAATGGCCCTCCAGCCATCAGTACCAAAGGTTATGCCAGTCAAAAAGCAGACCTCCTTATTGAACTGAAAACTAATGAAAGATTAATATTTCGACATTTGCAACCTTTTCACCTGCTATCAGTAGCAATTCCAACCCGAGCCTTAATCCACTTGGTCACAATAGGTATCAATGTACAGGTTACCGTCATTATCCAGACTAGCATACATAATATCCTTGATCCCATAGCCCATCTCAGTCAGGCGGTTAAATAGCCATTCTTCACTAATGCCTTTGGCTTGCAGATTTTCCTTGATCAGCTTTCCATCCATAATCAGGTCAACCGGTAGACCTTGATAGCGCATGAACATCTGTAAATCTGCTGGAGTTAGGGGTTGCCTCTCCGGTTTGGGCATCACTGATAACTCGCCGTCGGTTTCTAGAATTGCAAATTGCACATCGGCCAGTTTAAAATAACCCTTCCCCCGTAACTGAGTAACCAGATTGTCCACGTTATATCGAGCTTTGTGCATGTTATGCTCTAATATCTGTCCATTGTAGATCACCATCGTGGGTTCACCTTCAATCACTTTGCGCGCCTTCCTATTTACCTGGGTTAAGAGACTAATGCCAAAAGCACACCCGGCAAACAAGACGAGGATATACATACTCTCCAGAAATTTATTTTCATGGCTAACCGCGGCATAGCCGGCAATATCACCCAACGTAATGCCAACCACATAGTCATAAAATGTAAGCTGACTAAGCTGTTCTTTGCCCAAGAACCGCGTTACCACCAATAGCATGATAAAGGTGATCACTGTTTTCCAGCTATGGGTAATCCAGAGCTCCAATCGCGTGCCCCCCTAGTATTTCTGGGTTTAATTTAGCTTTCCCGTGGCTTAAATATGCATTATCTCGGCAACATGCTTAAGCATAAGTGCCAGCACAGGCGGGGAGAATAGATAAATATAGGAGGTGTATGTTATGCAATTAGACGCAGGTGAAAAGGCAATAATGGGCTATTTTAATCAGCAGCAAGGTGCTTTTGCGGCAGCCGCTGAGTTACGCACTCTGGGATATAAAGAAATTAAAGTCGACTCACTGGCTCGCGCTCCCCGGGTGGAAAAGATCCCTCGCGGCATGACACATACCCATACCTACACCGGGCTAAGCTATATCGATGAATTTAATAATATGGCTGGTCCGGAAGTTGCTAGATTCGGTTCTAACCTCAGCCAAGACACCGTTTATCCCCAGGATATGGCGGAGAGTAAACGCTATGTGGTAACCGTGGTAACCGAAGCCCAAAATACTAATCGGGTAACTGAAGTCCTACGTTCTCGAGGTGCCCTAGTCTAACTAAAAATAGCCTGCCCTTACCAAACACAGCGGTAATAGCAGGCTATTTTTCTTTATTAACTGAATTTATGGTTCCTGGTTACCAGAAGCTATGTCCAAACGCTCCTGTAATAGTTCATAAGTCTGGGGACCAACAATTCCATCCGGCGCGAGGCCATTATCTTGCTGGAACTTCTTTACTGCCGCCTCAGTCTGCGGCCCATAATAGCTATCAATATCATAGGGATAATAACCAAGTATAGCCAAGCTTTGTTGTAACACAGTTACATCATAGCCGGGTGCCACTCCGACTGTCAGTAGACGTCCCAAATTGGCGCTGCCAAAAATTTTAACAATGGTACCCACCGGTACTAGGTCATAGAGCTTAATCACATCTTCATTAAACATCCTAACACAGCCATGACTGGCAGCCGTACCAATAGATGGCGGGTTATTCGTACCGTGAATGCCATAACCGCCAAAGGGGACAGAAAGCCGCATCCAGCGAGCTCCAAAGGCCCCCCCTGGATTCATAGACTTAAATACGATTTTCCAGTCACCCAGCGGGGTGGGAGTCTGGGGTTTGCCCACGGCAACGGGAAAAGTTGCCACGATATCATTGCCTAAGCGCAAGGTCAATACCGTTTGGATAACGTCAATGGCAATCCGATAAACCTTGTTAGGTTGTTGCTTTTCACCGACTTTAATTCGCGTCATAGGCATTGGGAAGTTAGTCGTCAGCATGTTCCAAGTATCTGGCCCTACTATACCATCAACCATAAGACCGGTATTAGTCTGAAATTCACGCACCGCAGCGTCAGTAGGCACATCATAAATGCCCGTAGGATTGACTTTATAGCCCAGTTCCTTCAGCCGCTTTTGTACCTCTAGAACATCAGGCCCATCCATAGGCGGTTCGGCTAACCGCAGAAATCTGCTGGCATAGACCACCATAAATCATCTCCATTTTAGCTATACTCCTGGCCTATTTTATTAATAAAAACTGCCAAAAGTGCTACTAGAGATAGAAATTCTAATAATCCCTACCAGTTTACTAGCCAAATAGCATTCACCTTTTCATCCAGGATACGACAATAATCTTTATTCCAGGCTTCAGTAATTGGCGGTATGGGCGGAAGAGTGACAGAACTTGGTGAAACTACACTGCAGGTGGGTGGAAAACTTCCGCGAATAAAAAAAATAGTCAGTAATTAGGAGGATTTCACCTTTGTCTGATCAGACTGGTTACCATAGGCAAGATAGCTTCTATTTGATGGGCTGGTTTATCCTGGTCGCCGGTGGGTGTTCATTGTTAGCTCTTTACTTGCAGCAGTTACTCTGGCCGCTCCATCTCAATGTTATGCATAGTATTATCGAAATTTGCTGCTTTATGGTGGCAATATTTTGCTTTATGATCATCTGGCACACTGCAGGCCAAGAGCCTCAGCTCAACCTCGTGATTGCCTTCAGTTGCTTAGCAATTGGTATATTTGACTTATTGCACCTTTATTATTTCCCCGGCCTAAAACTATTTCCCATAGGTTATTATGATTTATATTCCCGAATGTTTGCCGTCAGTGTTCTGCTGCAGGCTCTGCTAGCCTGTTTTTTAGTATCCCGAATAAAAGTTGCCCTTCATCATAATCGATGGGTCATGCTACTTATGGTTATTCTATTTTCGGTAACTCTTGCCAGCTTAATCTATTATGATCCTTTGGGCTTACCCTCGATAACAAATGGCGGCGGGCTTACCCGACCTTATGCTCTTTATCGCTGGTTCATTGCTCTAGTACTACTCTTCTGTCTGCTTAGCATTATTTTACAAACCAAGGGGATCCATCGTGGTAATTTGCTCATACCATTAGCCTTGATACTATCCATACTAATGCAGCTTTGTATGATATACTCACACTCGTCTTGGGATTTTCTCAATATCATGGGGCACCTACTCAGACTGAGCATCTATCTTTGCGTCTTGTTAAGAGTCCTTTCCCTTGCCTTTATTGATCCCTATCATCGTCTGCAGAACCTATTAAACCGCTTACCTTTAGGCATGGCCATTTACAGTAGCAATAATAATATCCTCCTACTAAATGCCCGCCTAAGGGAAATACATACTCTAGTGCGAAGCACTGCCGAAGTAGCTAAGGCTTTTGCCTCCCCTCGAGTTATCCCCCCGCATCCCCCCGGTGTTGATTTAAACCAGCCCTTAATAAAAATACCTAAACCTGGTGGGCAAATGTTACTGCTCCAGCATGATCGGATATCGCTACCAGATGGCAGCTCTATGCACCTGTATATAGATGTTAGTTATGAACAAGAACTCACTCAACTGCGTCTGCAGACCCAGACTATTCTCAATTCCATACCCAATCCGGTCTTAATACTGGATGCGCAGCAGCGGGTCCTCTCAGCTAACCCAGCCGTCGATTACTTACTGAAAATTAAGGTACAACCTGGAGATAGCTTCCACCAGCTAATTCAGAGCCTAACTTATATCATTACCAACCACCGGCCCCCAAGTGAAGAAACTTCATCCACCCACATCGATTGCTATGAAATTAGCCTAGTTAATAGTGACGAGCGCATCTTGAACCTGGTGTTAAACTTTTCAGTTATCAAAGGGCTACAAAGCGAAGCCTTAGGTTATGTTATCGTAGCGCAGGATATCACTTCCATAAAAGCTCAGTATGAGCTACTTAAACAACAGGAAAAGCTAGCGGTGCTAGGGCAAATGGCCGCGGGTATTGTCCATGAGATCAAAAATCCGCTAACTAGTATCCGGGGGTTCAGCCAAATGCTGCTGGATCAGAAGCTTATAGAACCGTGCCACAATTATGTTGAAGTAATCCTGGAGGCGGCAGATGATGTCAATAAGGTGGTAAGTGACTTCCTCTCCTTTGCTCGCCCTCGTCCCCCTCAGTTAACTACAGTTAGCCTTAGTCAGCTATTGGATTCCGTAATGTTTCTGCTGCAGAGCAATTCACTAATGCAAGATATCAATATCCAATATGATCTCTCTCCTGATGATCTGCCAGTTTATGCTGACCGTCAGCAACTGAAACAGGTAATCCTTAATCTCACCAAAAATGCCCTGGAAGCTTTGGCGGAAACTAAAAAACCCCTACTCCGATTCTCCACCAGCCGAGCGGAAAATGGAGAGGAGATGATATTGTCCATTACTGACAATGGGCCAGGTATTGCTTTAGACGAACAAAGCTATTTGGGCACCCCCTTCTTTACTACTAAAGATCGAGGAACCGGCCTCGGCCTTAGCATCTGCTATCAAATCATCAAGGAACACGGCGGAAATATTCAGGTTACCAGTCGCCCTGGCGAAGGAACTACCTTTACTATCAGCCTGCCCAGCACATCGAATACCGGTTTCCACCACAATTCTACCGCTTAAATACCACAAAAATGAGAAAAAGGGACCGCGCCCTTTTTCTCATTTTATCAGCTTTGAATATATGTTTTTTTCTCTAGAGCTTGATTTTGCCATCGTCGATGGCGGCGCAGACTTCTTGATTCAGGGGTACATAGCTGTTAGTTTCAGTATCAAGGAAGTACAGGGGATCACTTACTACCAAAGGATTAAACCCATCTTTTTGCAGATGATTCTTCACCCGTTTGAAACTGTTAGTAATATCCAGTTCCTGACGCAACCTGACAAAGTAAGGTCGAGCAAAGGCGGGCAGGTGCTCACTGACATAGGCAGCGAACCCCGCTGGATCAAACTCCACCCCCTCCAGCAGCTTGAGGGCTACCATTCCA
>JBLNAS010000093.1:0-6649 GCA_050259475.1 Methylocystaceae bacterium | reverse complement strand
GCCAGCACCCACCAGTAGCTTTTCTTTTTTGGTTCATTGCTGAGAATTTGCAAAATTACCTCGGGATCAGGCTCATCAATATCTACTAGTGGCTGCAGCTTAACAATGGTTGAATCAGCAGCTTCTTGAGTGTCCTCGGAAGCTGCTGATTCAACCATTGCTTGATCATCAACGGCTAATTCTAATGATGGTACTGGTGTATCTACATATTCTGGTATCGCAACAACATGGGTAACCGGTATGTCTGTTACCTGTCCCGCCAAAAGACCATAGGGTAAAATCTGGGTAATTTCCACTCCTTTGGTCGGATTTTCCCAGACCACCAGTTTAGTTAATCGCGAGCCTCTGGCGGCTAACAGTTCATGCAAAAAATTGAAGAAATGTGCAGCAATGTTTTCCGTGAAAGGTTGAAACTTATCAAACGGAGCCATTTCGTTTAAGGTTACTCTTTGATATGGTTTTAATGCGCCATTAATAATCTTCTCCAAATCTTCAAAGCGAATCAGGGCGGTTCCGTTTACTGGTACTTCTACCTCAAACTGCAACTGCCAAGAATGACTATGGGTTTGTCCTACTTTCCCATTAAAAACCGCATAATGGCTAGCATTAAGAAAGCTCATGAGACGGAGATTCATGGTTAACTCGGTTTCACCCGAATTAGTGTTCTTTTCAACGATATCCATGCAACAACTCCATTTACTACGGCTAAATTGGCAATAATATACCTAGTATATTTATCATAGTCCATTTGTCCTAGGATTTTAAGTCTTAAATTATACCAAAATAGTAGACGAGACTACCAAATAGGCAGTCTCGTTGGTTTCCCATCCTGTTTTTGTACTTGGTTATCTAACTGGTAGCTTGATCCCATAGTCAGCCCAGCGCTTGGTCACTAATTCCTTCATTTCATCTGACATAACAATATCATCCGGCCATTCCCGGTAGTGACCATCCAGTGGTCCTTTACGGGTGGCGTCAATACCTACTTTATTACCGAGATGAGCCAGCGGGGACGCATGATCAAGCGCGTCAACCGGGCCTTCTGCTACCACTAAATCACGCTTGCCATCAACATTATTAAATACCTTCCACATTACTGCTGACACATCATGAGGATCAATATTGTCATCGACTATGATCACAAATTTAGTGAACATCATCTGTCCCATTCCCCAAACCATGCTCATTAGTTTCTTGGCTTGACCCGGATAGCTTTTCTTAATAGATATAATTACACAACCATGAAAGACCCCCTCTAAGGGCATATTCATATCGACTACTTCCGGTGCCATAAGCTTGAACAGTGTAAGGAAGATCCGTTCGGTAGCCTTACCCATATAGCAGTCTTCCATGGGTGGTTGACCGACAATAGTAGTCATGTAGATAGGTCTTCGCCGGTGGGTAATAGCAGTGACATGAAAAACTGGGTAATCATCCGCTAGCGAATAGTAACCTGTGTGATCACCAAAGGGTCCTTCCCGCCGCAGTTCACCAGGACGCACATACCCCTCCAGAATAATTTCCGCCTGGGCGGGCACTTCCAGGTCGATAGTTTTACACTTCACCATCTCCACTGGTTCTTTGCGTAGGAAACCAGCTAACAGTAATTCATCAATATCACGGGGCATGGGAGCAGTAGCCGCGTAAACCACCGCTGGGTCGGCACCGATTGCTACGGCTACGGGCATATCCTCACCTCGAGCGGCATAGGCACGATAATTCTCAGCTCCGTCATGGTGTAAGTGCCAATGCATACCGGTGGTTTGCCGATCATAAACCTGGAGACGGTACATACCCACATTGCGGCGACCGGTATCCGGATTTTTAGTAAACACCAGAGGTAGGGTTATAAATCGTCCCCCATCCTCGGGCCAACATTGCAATACTGGTAACTTAGTCAGGTCGACCTCATGCTCCACTACTTCCTGACAGGGTCCATTTTTGACTGTACGGGGGAAAAACTTGGATATCTGCGCTAGCTGCGGTACCATCCTCAGTTTACCTAGCATTGAAGGTGGCATTCCCCCGGCCATATCCATAAAAGCCATCAGTTCTTCACCGATATCATCAAAATTCTCTACCTCTAAGGCCATACACATGCGCTGGTAACTGCCCATACTATTTATCAAAACCGGCATTTCACTATTTTTAACATTTTCAAATAGTAATGCTGGTCCAAAGGCTTTACTAACCCGATCAGTTATCTCGGTAATTTCTAAAAAAGAATCTACCTCGGTCTCAACCCTGATCAATTCACCGGCTTTTTCGAGAGCAACCACAAAATCACTTAGCCCACGATAAGACATTACCCCACCTCCTTTGCCCTAGTATACTGGATGTAGCTTTGCTCAGCACAGTATTTTACGGGAAACAGTTCAAGTTAATTACCTGTTGATGTAAGCTAAGAGTATTACTTGGCGTATTGTTTAGCGAGCCGAATTACAAGGGGGCGGAAGAATGCCTGTGGCGGACGAGGTGCTGGTGGCCAGAGCCCTAGAAGGCGATGTGGTTGCCTTTGAGGAACTGGTCGTGCGCTACCAGCGTCCGGTTTATGCGGTTTGTTATCGCATGCTGGGACAGAAGGAAGACGCAGAAGATCTGGCTCAGGAGGTTTTCCTCACCGTATATGAAAAACTTAACTATTTTGATTTAGCGAGGGTATTTGCCCCTTGGTTATATCGTATTGCAGTTAATTGTTGTTTAAGCCGCTTGCGTAAGAATCGCAAGGTGGTTTTCGTAAACTTTGATGACGGCATCTACACCGAACCCGATATTGCATCTGGGCACCAAGATAACCCCGTACTAGCATTGGAACGGTTGGAACAAAAGGAGGCTATTGAGCAATCCCTGATGGAACTGCCCGATTCCTACCGTATGGTATTGGTCCTTCGCTACCAGCTTGACCTTACTAACCAAGAGATAGCCAGCATGCTGGGTATAACTCGGGAAAATGTAGAGGTTCGAATACATAGGGCTCGTAAAGCATTGCGCAAAGTATTGGCTTCGCCGACCCGGGGAGGATGGTCTTATGAACTGCCAGCAAGTCACTAAACTGCTCGAACGGTATGATGAAGGTGAACTACCCACTCAGATTTCAACGCAAGTGGAATCCCATCTGCACCACTGTGCGGGGTGCCAAACCATGCTTCGTCTGGTAGAAAAGGAACGGGTGAGCCTGCAGAGCACAGATGATATTCCGGCTCTAAATCCTGATTTTGCCCAAGGGGTGATGTCTCGGATTTCTGTAACTCCTCGGCCAAAACTATATCCATTAGTGCCGGTATGGGTGGAATGGACCCGGCGTTACCCCACTCTATTAGGGGCTGCCGCGGTCATACTGCTATTTTTATTCCCTCTTATCGGCCAACCAACTATAAATAATGAATTCGTTCCACCCACGCAACAAGCAGCAAAAAAGGTAGCCGCTGTGAATCAGATGCAAAATGTTCCTTATAATGCTACTATTCTCCCCTTAACAGAAACTTCGGATGAAAACAGTTATCGTGATGAAACCTTGCGCCCCTTAGACCCCTCTCGTTCCCTACAAGCCAAAGTAATAACGGGCAGCAGTGCTCTACCGTCATCACCATCTACTCCTACCGCAGCCTTAGCTACGGGGAACGCGGCCACAGATCAAACTGATGACACCCAGGTAATAGCTCCAACCGTGGTTCCCTCGTATATACCCACCGGTTACACCCTGGACAAAATCGAGATCACTAGCGGTAACCAGGTGATAGTTAGCTATCAGACTTCCAAAGATCAACCGACTGCACCCTTAATTATTAATATAGTACCTGAGCTATCAAACAAAAAACTTATGCTTGAAAAAGATACTACCACTCGTACTGACCAGCCAGTCATAAAAGCGGAAGATAATGTTAAGCCGCCCGTACTAGCTACCTCAGTTAGAAGCTTAACTGAACCAACTAAAGTTGCTCCCGTAGTCGGTAGCTGTGGCGGATATAATTATCTTATAACCTCAAATATCCCGCTAGAATCTCAAGAAATGGAAAACTTATCTCGTTCCTTGGAGTTAAGATAATTATAAAAACAGTTTGGGGGACAGATGCTTATTCTGTCCCCCAATTATTTTTAGGTGTCTATTTACTAATTAGTCCTTACAGGCTCCGCGACCATACATAACGATCAGCATATTGCCCATCACTAATGGTGTCCGCTCCTAACTTACCCCGGAAGCTAAAGCCGACTGCTGGCAATACCCGATTAATTACTTCATCCAAGGTACTAGTTATACTGTATAGGCAGGTAACTCCTTGCCGTTCGGCCCAATGCCAAAGATGATTGATTAAAGCTCGAGCTACCACTTCATCACTATTAACCGTTATTAGCCCCTGAACTCGTGCGACTCGACCAGCATTTTCAATAAGTAGTGCACCGACACCATAAATTTGCTCCCCCTGCCGAACAAACACCACTTGCGGCTTACCTTCCGTAACTAGTTGCAGGTCTTGACGACTAACCACCGAACTTTGTGCTAAATAATAATCCAAGGCCATTTCTTGGTTTTCTGGACTTACCTCTTCCATCACCAGGTTAGCCTCCATGATAGGTGCAGCCTGACCAAAACGATATTGTATTTCCAAATTGTACCCAGCTTCATGTTGAACCCGAGAAGCTAATGCCCGGCGAGCCGTTAAAAATTGGCTCATTATTAGCATAGGTTCCCCATTGCAATAATACTCCGGCACTGAGGCCTCCACCTGATATCCTAAAGCGATAAACGCTGGAGCAATGTGTCCCGGTATCCGCACACAGATTTTCTCGGTCTCAGCTTCATGGGCATAATTTTTAACCATCTCAGGTATTAGGTTAGTATTGATACCCGTAATCTCATAATCTAAAGCCAATACTACTCGGCGGTCATGGTCAATTGTATAAAGGTGGTAGCCACTTTCATTGCTGGTAACAGTTAGGCTATCCGTATTGCCCAATATTTCTTGTGCTTTTTTCCCAGTCAAGTCTTCCACACTCCTTAAATACCAGCACAGCGACAAAATATCTTATTATTTAAAGCAGCTTAAATCATAGCAGAAAAGGCCACTTGGTTTGGGCGACAGCTCCTCTCAATAATAACCAATTAATTATATTATACCTGCCAGGACATCGTGTATCAAGTATTCTGTATTCACGCGCCTTTTCCCCCGAAAGCTTTGATTGTGATATCTGCCTGCAATCAACTATACTAATGTCATTAAACGCGGGAGGTTCTGGATGGATTTTAAACCCATTAAGCCAAAGAAAATATATGAAGAGATTGTTTCGCAACTTCAAGATATGATGGTAGAAGGCCTCTATAATCCCGGAGACAAGCTGCCATCTGAGCGGGAAATGGCTGAGGTTTTAGGAGTAAGCCGTCCATCAGTACGCGAGGCGATAACCGCATTAGCCGCCATGGGTATCCTGGAGGTAAGACCTGGAGAAGGCACCTTTGTCGCTCATACTTCGGATCGCGAAACTATTAAATCACTGGCCATGATTTTAGCTGTTGAACGGAATTCTCTGGCTGAATTAATGGAAGTTAGACGGATACTGGAGTGTGAGGCTGCTGCTATGGCGGCTGGGCGAGCTAACAATGAGGATATTGAGCTAATGGAAGACCTGCTCACCAGTATGAAAGCCACCGCTGAACGTCGTGAGCAGGGTGTGGAATTTGACTTGCAGTTTCACTTTGCAGTTGCCCAGGCTACCCATAATCGGGTACTGCACCGTTTGATTAATACTCTTGATGAACTGATGCACCAGACCTTCATTTTAAACCGTCAAGAAATGTATTCTAGCCCCGGAGTCGCCAACCGCATCATAAGTGAACATGAAGCTATTTTAGATGGCATTAAAAACCACAAACCACGAGCAGCCCGCCAAGGAATGAACAGTCATTTGAGCCATGTCCAAAAAGGATTGGAAAGGGATTAATTTAAACCCCGATCTCTAGTCGCCGCTAGTTGGATGGGCACTGGCACAATCAGGTTATCCTTGATTATCAGCAACAACACCGGCGTTACTAAATAAATGCTCGTAGTTGCCGCCGCAACGATACCAGAATCATTAATAATCCCACCGACCACCGCTCCGGTTAGAATCCCCGCAAAGCCTTTAAACAGGTAGGGATAACGCTCTTTTATCCTCAGCATGGCACCAGCTGGCCAGAAAAGCAGTACTGCCAATGAAGCCAAAATAACCATTAATACCCGACTCCAAATGGTATAGCGGATTAATTTAATATTCATTCCTACCTTGCGACCAATAATGGTTAGTGCCTGCCCAATACCACCCTGGGCAATTTCGCTGGCCGCTCTCCCGACATGGGTTTGTAATTGAGCTGGTCGGCTCATATCATAGGCAGCTAATCCTCCGACCAAACACACTATCGCAACTAAAATCGCAGTCAGGGTCTTCCAGTTGATTTCCCAATTGGCTAAGAGAACTAGGGTGACCGCAAATGCCAGAGGAACTGTTATCACCCCATCCGATTGGGCACCTAATCCAGGAGCCGCTACCAACCATGACTGCAGGATAAAGAAAACAGTTACCACCGGGAGGGCCCACCTAGCCGGTAAAAGCTGGAATATGGCTATTCCGGTTATTATACTCGTTCCTAACAACACCCCTAAAAATTCATTGCCGA
>JBLNAS010000092.1:0-4060 GCA_050259475.1 Methylocystaceae bacterium | reverse complement strand
AGGTTCCCAATGGGGCTTGTCTCCAGATTGGCATAGGTGGTATCCCCAATGCGGTTGCTCGCCATCTGTTCGATAAACAGGATCTGGGCATCCACACTGAAATGCTCTGTGATAGTCTGATTGATCTTTATGAAGCCGGGGCTATTACCTGTAAACGTAAAAGTTATCTGCCGCTGAAATGGGTGGCTAGCTTCGCGGTCGGCTCCCAGCGGCTATATGATTTTATGAACGAAAACCCGATGGTGGAGATGCACAATTCCGAAATCGTAAATGATCCATATATTATTGGGCTTAACGATAATGTAGTTTCCATCAATTCCACCTTGGAAGTAGACCTGACCGGACAGTGTGCTTCCGAATCACTGGGTACCCTGCAGTACTCAGGTGCCGGGGGGCAGATGGATTTCATCGAAGGGGCCTGGCGATCAAAGGGAGGCAAGGCTTATCTGGCCACCTATTCCACCTATGAGGATAAGGAAGGTAAACTGCACTCTAAGATCGTACCAACCTTAACTCCGGGTGCTCAGGTGACCACTCCTCGGGGAGATGTACAATACGTGGTAACTGAATTTGGCATTGCTTATCTTAAAGGTAAGAATCTACGTCAACGCATAGAAGAACTTATCCATATCGCGCATCCGGATTTTCGTGATTCGCTACGTTTTGAAGCTAAACGGCTCAATTATTTGCCTTAGTTTTAGAAGGTATATTAACCTAAAAACAGCTAAAGGCTGCCCCCCAGGGCGGCCTTTTCTTGCGTTGATTGCTAGATGCGTTTAGCATATAGACGGTTCAGAAAGCCGAATGTGTTCGTAATGGCTAGCAGTAAAAACCAGCCGCGATGGTTATTACGAGCGGATAGCCACAGGGAACGAAATTTTACTATTAGATTATAAATAATCAGTAGCATGATGATGGGGTGACGGTGATGTTTAAACTTCATATTAATATAGCACCTCCAGTCAGATGATGTTCTTTTACAGCTTGCCCCAATCCAAGGTTGCTTATTGTAGGTATTTTCGAATGAATAGGTATTATTCACAACTGATTAGCAGTGTTGGTCAGGAAATATTTGATATAGATGATTAAATATGGAACCAAAGACCTAATTTACCAATAAACTAGTTAGCAAATATGGTTTTGGGGAGTGGCTTTCTTTTGATGACTATGCTTTACAACAATGTAACCATGGCCAGATTGAATTGTATGCGTCGGGAAACCCGCCGCATGATGAGAAGTTATGCGGCAAGAAATGGTTATGTTATGACTCGTATGATGTTTCCGCCCGGCAATAGAGCGACTTGGTACACCATGATGAGTAAAAATGGTATGCGGAAAGAGATGATGATGCGGGTATATCGAGATCCTATGACCAATAAATTGATGATCCAATGTAGTCATGATATGATGTCGGATACTGAAATGCGGGACATGATGGATCGTATCCACAGAATGTGCTAACTATTTAGAATTCGTCAGGTAAAAATAAGCCGTCAGCTAGCGCTGAAGGCTTATTTTTTTGCCAAAATTATTAACCAAAACCATATTGTGGTAATAAAATGTAGGGTAATCATAAATGCAAAGGAGCGTAGTAGATGCGCAAGGTGTACGATAATGTGGACAGCTCTAGGTTTTCCTGCATGCGCCGGGAGGCGCAGAGGCAAACACGGCAATTTGCCTCACAATACGGATATACTATTCAAAAATTACAGATGCCAGAAGGGGACAATACCACTTGGCGGGCAGTTTTGGCCAAGGGCGCATCAAGTTTGGAGATTGCTATTAAGGTTAGCCGCAATAATAATAAGCTAATACTAGAAGTTGTTAAAATGCCTTCTTCTATTATTTCAGCTGTTGCCATAAGGAAGGTAGATGCCATTTATCGGCATTGTGGTTAATAGAGGTTTTATTTAAGCTGAGGGATATCAGTTTGCCTAGCGGCTTCTTCGGTGAATATTGGTTCTAAATTAGGCTTCTCAGTTGAAGAACGCAAAACTGTACTAGGAATATAGGCCCTTATTGCTCTACCGTTTGAGTTAGTCAATTTCATCACCTCAGGATTCAAATTTTATCGTAGAGCTTGGTGCCCGAGCCCAGGCTCTACACTTAATTAAGATATAGTGCAAATCGGTATACTGGTATTAGTGTTGACTGCTCGAGTAGAATAAATCCTATGTACTTAACTTTAAGAACAAAGTTGGCACTATAATTAATTCGGGGATAATATACGGTAAGATAGTTTATAAGTACAATTGTTAGGTGCAGGAGTGGATAAGACACTTGTTTGAATACCTTTTTACTAAGGTTTACTCCCGGAAAACCAAGAGAATAGTTTATATTAATGCTTATATTTTATTGCTAATATTGGCTTGGCTTGATTTTACCTTGCCCGTGCAGTTACAACTCTCGGTTTTTTACCTGGTGCCGATTTTTATGCAGGCAGTGGTAACCAAGCATACTTCGGCAGCTTTATTAACCGCAGTTTTGTGCGGTCTAGCTAATAATGGCAGTGATCTATTGCCAGGTGGCCGGCCGATAGACGGCATGTGGCTTTGGAATACGGGTGTTATTCTACTGGTATACATATTATTTGCTTTAATGGTTTCGGTAATGAAACAAGCCTTGGAAAGAGAGAGTATGTACGCCCGTACCGATACTTTAACCGGGTTACCTAACCGTATGGCTTTTAATGAATTGGCACAAAAGGAGTTTTCGCGCTGTAAGCGTAGTCAAGCTCCCATCACTATCGCCTACATTGATTGTGATGATTTCAAGCTGATCAATGATCGTTACGGTCATGCTGCTGGTGATCAATTGCTGCAAAATGTTGGTGATACTATTCAGCAGCAGCTGCGGGTCACTGACATCGTTGCACGTATTGGCGGTGATGAGCTGGTAGTTATGCTTCCTGAGACCGGGTCGACTACTGGCCTCATTGTGGTGGAACGTTTGCGGGAGAGCCTAATTCATACGGTAAACCGCTCCGGGTTACCGATAACCTTTAGCATTGGGGTGGCGGTCTTCAAGGAACTACCAGAAAATATCGATGAGATGCTAAAACAAGCTGATCGCCTAATGTATGAGGTCAAATATAATGGCAAGAATCAAATTAAGTTAGGGATTTTTTAGAGAAATCTAATACCTGAGCTCCAGCGAAAGAATAACTTGACTGATTTCGGTTGAGAATTAGAAAAGTGGTTTATTTATGGTACCTGGTGACGGAGGTGTTGTAATTTGCCGGGGAATTCAGACCATAGCGGCTTATCGGCTTATGAACTGGCAGCTAAGATTGAGCATAATCGGTGGCAAATGGTGGAGATAGCTAGTATTAAAGGGATGCAGCACCAAGCAGTGATAAAAGAAAGTCAAATACTTGATGAATTATTGAATGATTATTACCGCTAAGCGATTAAAAACTTATACTTTGGTGATAAGAAAAGTCTAGACCGACCGCTAGCTGAATTAGCCCAGCCAGCGGTTTTTTGTTGTGTTTGATCATGGCAGACTTTGTCAGTAGGCAGGTTATTGACGGTGATCGGCGCAGATAGTAGTATAGTAATACCGAACATATGTTCCATAAGGAGGGGGCTGGAAGTGAGCCGGTTTGTAAAAAGGCGGTTACATGGTACCGTAAACTGCCAGGGGGAGCCTACTCGTCTGTGTTTTGGGGATTGCTGGTACCGGGTGGAAAGCTGCCTAGAGCGTTGGCGTGATATGGGATGCTGGTGGGAGGGGGAAAGCGAAAAGGAATTTTGGCGTTTGCTGTTAGAGGCTGATCAGGTCTGGGAGGTATACCGTGATCTCGAAAGTGGGGAATGGTGGTCCTACAAGGTATACGATTAGAAACTAACCAACTCGGAGAACTGCCTTGCCGATAATGCTAACCTCATCAGCGGCAACCTTGATCGGGTGGTAGTCAGGGTTTGTAGAATAGAGCCATATTTGTTCGCCAGCCGGATAGACTCGCTTTAAGGTAGCTTCTTCACCACCGACCAAGACGGCAGCTACCTCACCTTCCTCGACATAATCCTGACGTCTTATAAGTACCAAGTCTCCGGGG
>JBLNAS010000091.1:0-9935 GCA_050259475.1 Methylocystaceae bacterium | reverse complement strand
TGGGTGCCTATTATGCCTATGCTGAATTCGTTAAGTACACTGGAAGTGAGCCGGTGCCCCTCAGTTATTATCAATCGGGACAACAGGATGGTTTCAAGGGATCATTTTACAATCTAACCTTAGATAAGACGTTAGCTGAAAAACCTGATACCTTGATCTATTACCAGCCGTTCATAAGCTCAAAATTTATCATTTACAATCCTGAAGGAACCCAGGAAATACCGATCCTAAAAATGGATAATCTTAATACGGAATACAAATATGCTGTCTTCCTCGGGGGTGACCACCCACTGGGACGGATTACTACCAGTGTAACTAATGGTAAAAAGATTGCCGTAATTAAGGATTCCTACGGCAATGCCTTTATTCCTTTTCTACTACCCCATTACCAGGAGATTTTTGTCATCGACCCACGTCATTATAAAGAGGATTTGGGTAAGCTGGTGCGTGATAACGGTATCCAAGAATTATTAGTGCTGGATTATGCGGTAGCTCCTCGCTTTGAGGCCTATGTCAAATCCCTGCAACAGCTAGCCGAGCGAACTAGCCAGCTCTAACAAGTAACTAAAGCGGTGATCTCCCATCAGGGATATCACCGCTTTAGTTACTTGGTCTTGGTTTCCTGAGGGTAAATCGTTTGGGGCTGGGGATAAGTTATGGTGTCCACATCTTCTGGTGGGTTGCGGTTACCATCAAGTCCAATATTTTCGCGTTTTGATCCTAACCGATAGGTACCTGCTGGCTTCACTTTTTGCTTTTCCACTTTGGCCTCCTCTTTTTAAATGCATTTACCATTAGGCTGAACCCCAAGCTAGCCTTTTATGCTTGCACCCAATCTACAGTGTTCCCATACTATAAACAAACCCAATATATGAGGAGCGTGAACAATTTGGTTGCCAATATGAGCCCGGCGGAATTCGTTAGCCATTCCCTGGAGCTTAACCTCTTTTTCCTGCGTATTATGAAGGAACATGCCCTCTTTCTGGAGGCAGGGTTTGCCAGTAAGGATAAAGCCTTTATTGACCGGGCCGACCGTTTCAAAAATGACTTTAATACTTTATTGACCGAAGCTGTAGCTATGGCTGATGGGCAAATACACCCAGCGGTTTTAGCTTCAGAAGAGTTAGTAACCCCCCGCACCGTAGCCGCTGAACGTAAAACTGAAGAATTAACCGGTATCCCCATCGACATCAACTTGACTACTATTGAAATGGAGCTTACTGCAGGTTCCGCTGCTGCCAACATGGAGGATACGATACGAATATTTAATGATCGTGTTCTCACTCTGACCTCGGCTTTCGCTGATTTTAAAACTTCGGTATTGCAGGATGTCACGGCTTGTCGGCTATTTACCTCGAACTTCCCTAGTATGATCCAGCACGTGATCCACGAGGCAGATCATTATCGGGAGCATCTAGAACAGCTACAGGCAGGTACACTTATGGACCCGCTACTCGGAATTGTTGAGGAAAAGGTTTTTTGGGATCACATCATGGCTGACCATGGCCGCTTTATTGCCCATTATCTTGACCCAGCAGAAATGGCTCTGATTAAAAAGGCCAACCGTATGGCAACAGCCATGACCAAACTTGAAGAGCGAGCCAAAGAATTGGAAGGTACTCATAAGTATTTAGAAACTAAAAAACTGGTAGCCGAGGAAATTGATGCAGTTTCATCCCTTCGTGACTTCAAAAGAACCGGTGAAGAGGCCATACTGGCCTGCAAGGTAAAAGCTTTAATTTCCCCCCTGCTAGCAGATCATGTCTTCCGTGAAGCCAGCCATTTCCTACGGACGCTTGAAGAGGCCAAGATGCCTGCCGCAGGCAGCAAATCGAAACCCAAGATTAAATCCAAAGTTAAAAGTCGCCGGCGCTAGGTTTAAATATCAACGTCAACCACAAAGCAAATTACTACCAAATTGACCGCTTTTAGACCATTCTTCCTAAAAGCGGTTTTTAATTTTATTTATCAGATTTTATTTAGATAGTAAAAATAAGCTAACCCACTAATTGTGCAGGAGACCACCCCTGCTTCTAGAATTAAACTCAATAGAAATAAACCTCGCAATTAATAACAATAGAAGGAGTTACATATGGCAAAACAATCGCTGTTAGAGAGAAACACCCTGGCTGCCCACAAAAGGGTACACTTAGCTATGGCCATCATTGTGGGATTAGCTGCTACCTCCAATGTTGGAATGCTAGTAAAACATTTGGATAACCGGTTCACCTGGGTAATGCTGTTTTACATGCTGGTTATATCTTTTGCTTTACTGGGTGTATCCTACCTTTTTACCCGGAATCGGCCTACCGCTGGAGCCAAAATTATCGCTGTTCTGGCCACCGTACTGGTATTATTTCAATACCAGATTTTTTTGAGGCATAATCCAGAGCTATACATGGTGTTTTTTATTCCTATAGTCCTTAGTATCTTATACGTAGATGAAAAGATCGCTGCCTTTGCTACCCTGATCGCTATAATCACTGAGGCAACTTTACTTGCCCTGTTTCCATCACTGTTCCCCAAGGAAAACATTATGATCTCCATCGGTTTTCGCTTTACCATGTACATCTGCATCGGTGTACTAGCCGCCTTTTGTGCCCGGGTAGCCCGTGAACTGCTGCAAGCCAGCGTAACCAAAGAGCAGGAAGCTACCCATATCAGCACTAACCTCCACTCCATAATTGATACGGTTAAAAGCGAATCCGCTAGTCTTTACACTCTAGCAGAGAAGTTACTGGCTTCCTCACAGGAAAGTAATCAGGTGGAATTGGCCATCAAATCTGGGGTTGAAAATATTGCGGAGGCAGCCGTTTCCCAATCCGATGAAGCCCGCAACACCACTGAGGTTATTAACCAGATGTCCCAAGCCCTTGATGAAATCGGACAAGATATGGAAAGCGTTAACCTGCTGCTTAACTCATTTGATAGTACGATACAAAACGGATTGACCGCCGTGAGCAATCAGGCTCAACTTACAGAAAAAAATCTGCAGGTTGCCCAAACCACCAGTAATATCGTTATACAACTCAATGCTAAATCGATGGAAATCATCAAAATTGTGGAGTTGATCGCTGGTATTGCTGGCCAAACTAACCTATTAGCTCTTAATGCCGCCATCGAGGCTGCCCGGGCTGGTGAGCAAGGACGTGGATTTGCTGTTGTTGCCGATGAAGTTAGAAAGCTCGCTGAGGAATCCCGGCAGTCGGCTGAACAGATAGGTACTATCGTCGTAGAAATGCAGCAGCAAACCGCAGCTACGGTGGAGGCGACCCAAGAATTGAACCAAATTGCGGTTCAACAAACTACGGCCGTAGCCACCACCAAGACGATGTTCACTAATATCCAACAAGACAGCAATCAAATCGATACCTCGGTACAGGCGGCTTCTGCGGCAATAGAAGAATTAATTGCCTCCTCCAGCAGTTTAGTAATGACCGCTGAAAGCATATCGGCTGCTAGTGAACAAACAGCGGCTACTACCCAGCAAATAGCTACCTCGGTTTATGTGCAATCGGAAGCCATGACGAACGTCGCTTCCCAAGCTAAAGAAGTCGAGCAAATGGCTAAGCGACTAGCTAATTCTATCGATTAATAACCTTGAATTAAAAACGGTAGCTCCTGTTTGGGAGCTACCGTTTTTTTAATCGCCTTCAGATACCTTATATCTAAAAATCAATCCATTCTGCCAGGCACTATAAGCAATAACGCCACTAGTAATTCCAGCTAACACCGAGCCAACCAGCTTTCCCCCAACGAATTCTACTGCCACGTTGATGGTTAACGGATGTAAGTCAACATTTATAAAGCTGGCCACCAACGATAGCATGGTGGTTATAACAGCTATTAGAATAAAATAGCTCTTAATTTTAGAATTCATACGATCATTTTTCCTTCTGTTGCTCAGCAAGTTTCTGTTTCAGCAGTTCACCCAGGTTAGTACCTACATCCTCTTTATCACTGAAACGGGCAATCATCTTTTGGTTCGCGATCCGATTTTGCTTGGAATCACCAAGCATGTCAGCATGCTGATTTTCTGATTGACGATGACCACATTTCGGATCAGGGCAAACTAGCATCTTGCCTCTTTTGCCTTTAACCGTCAGCATAAACTGACTACAGAGCGGGCACTTTTCCCGCGTAACATTAGTATGTTTGAACTTAGTATCATCTGCCATGACTAATTGCACCATATCACGTGCACTCTTCCTGATTTCCTGCATGAAACTATCACGTTTGCCCTTACCTTGGGCAATATTAGCTAGTTCCTGTTCCCATTGTGCCGTAAGGTCGGGGGTACGCAGGGATGAAGGCACCATGTTAATGAGCTGAACCGCTTTGTCAGTCGGAACCATCTCTTTACCATTGCGCTCCACATAGAAGGTTTTTACCAGCTTCTCAATAATCTCAGCTCGGGTGGCCGGCGTACCTAAACCAGCCTGTTTCATAGATTCCCGCAGTTCTTCATCCTCGACATATTTGCCTGGATTCTCCATAGCGGTAAGCAAGGTTGCTTCGGTATAGCGAGCTGGAGGCTTGGTTCGGCCCTTACCTACTTTGCAAGCTTTTACCGTTACTGCAGACCCCTTCTTCTGTTGCCGCAAGGTCTGTTCGGGCAGTTTATCCTCTTCCAATCCTCCGCTTTCAGCATCAGCGACTTTGGTGTTGACCACCTTCCACCCCTGATCTTTTATCACCTTACCCCGTGAATAGAAGCTTTCTCCATCCGCCACAGTTATTAAGGTAGTGAGATCGTATTTAAATGCCGGATAGAAAGCAGCGATAAAGCGACGCACCACCAGGTCGTACAGTTTTTTCTCGTCGGCATCCAAATTATCCAAACGCAATGCCTGACCAGTAGGTATCAACGCATGATGATCAGTCACCTTACTGTTATCAACCAGACGCTTGCTGGTGGGTAATGGTTTACCCAGTAATGGTTTGGTCAGGTCAGCATAAGGCCCAATCGTAATACTTTTTAATCTCCCCTCCAGGGTGGGTACGATGTCCGAGCTAATATAACGGGAATCGGTACGCGGATAAGTCACGAGCTTATGTCTTTCATATAAATCCTGCAACACTGACAGGGTCTTTTGCGCTGAGAAGGCAAAGCGACGATTAGCATCGCGTTGTAATTCCGTCAGATCATAAAGCAACGGGGGGGCTTCCTGCTTAGCCTCGGTCTTTAGCTCTTTTATTACCCCTGACTTACCAGAGACCCTATCCGCGATTGCTTTAGCTCTTTCCTGATCAAAAAAGCGGCCATTACCGCTGCTATCCCGCCAATCACCAAAATAATCACCAAAATCAGCCTGCAGGGTCCAAAAGTCCACGGGACGAAAATTCCTTATCTCAGTTTCCCGATTTACCATCATGGCCAGGGTTGGGGTCTGAACCCGTCCGGCATTAAGCTGCGCATTGTGACGACAAGTCAAAGCGCGAGTAACATTGAGCCCAATCACCCAGTCAGCCTCAGCACGGGAGACCGCAGCCAGATAAAGATTGTCATAATTACGGCCGGGCTTAAGGTTGCGAAAGCCCTCCCGGATGGCTTCATCGGTCTGGGATGAAATCCAAAGGCGAGAAAATGGTTTTTTCCAGTTAGCCTGTTCCATTATCCAACGAGCCACCAACTCCCCTTCCCGACCAGCATCGGTGGCAATAACCATATCTTTGATATCCTGGCGCTTCATCAGCCCTTTAACCACCTGATATTGGTGCGAAGTCTGGTGAATCGTCTTCAATTTCATCTTCTCGGGCAGCATCGGCAAATCTTCTAACCGCCACTGTTTATATTTCGGGTCATAGTCATCCGGCTCGGCCAAGGTTACCAGGTGTCCTAGCGCCCAGGTTACAACATAATTGGGGCCTTCCAGATAACCTTTACCGCCGCCCTTGCAGCCCAATACTCGCCCTATTTCCTTGGCTACAGACGGCTTTTCCGCCAGCACCAGTGATTTCATAATTAATACCCCGATTCTTGTCTTTATCCATGTATTTTCTTGAGCAGCCAAGCCATATTGATCCCCAGTTTGGTCATGGTACGCATGCCTTCTTCATCATTTTCCACTTCACCAATATTGCGACCGATGCCTTCATTCCAGTAGCTAGAACCAGGCACCACCATCTGGCTGATAAAGAAAAAGTGGTTTAAAGAGTTAAAAACATGGATCGCTCCACCTCGACGTACCGCAACCACTGAAGCCCCCACCTTACGGGCTAACATACCATTATTAGCTATCGCTACCATACCGGCTCTTTCGATTAAAGCTTTCATATTGGCAGATACATCGGCAAAATAGGTGGGTGAACCTAAAATAATAGCATCAGCCGCCAACATCTTGGCAATATAAGTATTCACCTCATCATTAGTTACCGCGCAACGCTGATCTTGATTTTCCACACATTTATAGCAGGCGATACAGCCCCGTAGATTCTTACCCGCTAAGGGTACCATCTCTGTAGCAATACCTTCCTTCTCCAGTTCCGAAAAAACCCGCTTAATTAGAATAGCGGTATTACCATCCGGGCGCGCACTACCATTAAAGGCAACTACATTCATTACTATACCTCCTTTTATCCTTTTTCTAGCTCATTACCAAGGAAAAACCAACGGAAATTAATAAGGTATTTTATCTGACCACTATAATCGTTGCGGTTATTAAAGCCCCCTAGGTTCGATGACTATCAACCCCGAGCTTATAAGGTCATAGCCTTTATCATACCCTCCTGGCATCGTTGATGCCAGCATCATTATTATGGACATGATTTTCCCCAAACTCCAGTTATGATTAAACATCGTAACCGTTTTATTAACTCATGCTATCCAGTAGCTGCTTATCACTAGTACCCGCTAACCGCCAAAACATTAGTCCGATAACTGAATTATTCGGGCAACCACCCGCCATTCCTTTCTTAAAACCAGAAGAATACCATGACGATTAGTAAGGCTATGCCATATAATGGGGTTATAAAGTCAAATTATGTATTATTAACCTTGAGATGAAGGGAGGCAGCACATGACATTACTGACCGTGCACTCGGAGGAATTAAAGAACCTATCACCTCAGGAGGAATCTACTTTCTTAAGCTTATACCAAAAGATAATTCAAACCCGCCCCCACCGTGGCAAGCTTTATTTATTAGTAGGGCCGGGAGGTGCGGGTAAAACTACCTTAGCCCATAAGCTGAGCGATTTTGGTATCCCAGAAATAATAAGTTACACTACCCGTCTACCTCGTACTGGAGAAGTAGATGGTAAGGACTACCACTTTGTTGATCGCGACACCTTTAATACCATTGACATGATAGAAACCATTGAATACGAAAATAACTTGTATGGCGCGGCAACAAAAATAGTGCAAGATACCTTAGCTCAGGGCAACTGTTTCCTGGTTGCCGATATCCAAGGGGCCAAGCAATTCAAACAAAAGCTCGGATCTATATATGTGGATACTATCAGTATTTGGGCCAGCAAAGCTGAGGTCATCGAACGCATGCAAAAACGGGGAGATCCCCAAAGCAGAATCGATCGACATTTTCGTAATTCAGTGGCCAAAGGGGAGTTTGAATCCTGGAAAGATGCTGATCATGTCATCATCAATACCGATTTAGATACCGCTATGGAACAATTGATGCGTATCGTGCTAGGCATGTAAATGCGTAGGTAAACGGGGAGCGAGGTTTACGTCCCCGTTTATAAAAACACCCTTTTGTTAATGGTTTGTTGGTAACCTTGTTCTTAATCATCTACCTCAGACCGTAAACAATCAAACATTGCGCCGTTAAATAGGTCAACATCACGTTAAAGTGTGGGTGCCGACCGGCTTTGACGAAGAAACGTTGGCTGAGTAGAAAGTCGGACAAACAAAATAGCAACGTTCCGATGAAAACTAAGGCCGTAGCTTGATTCGGATTAAACCATAAGCGGTGCAAGGCAATCAAACTCATTGCTTCTAGTACGATAAGGTAAGTTATTACCGGGATTTTTAGTGCTCCTAAGCTTTCACGAAGATAAACAAATGCTAATACGCCAATTAGGCCATACAAAAAAAATACCGGCAGTAAAA
This sequence comes from Methylocystaceae bacterium, assembly GCA_050259475.1. GTDB lineage: Bacteria > Bacillota > Syntrophomonadia > Syntrophomonadales > JBLNAA01 > JBLNAA01. The sequence goes on along the minus strand of JBLNAS010000091.1, from coordinate 1,866 downwards.
TGTGATAATCAAGCCTATTAAGATCAACGACGAGGGTGGTAATATACAAAAAATGCCCCCCCAAAAATGCGAGGAGACCCGCTATAAACCAAGAGCGTTTCGAGCTTAGCAGTAATACATCACCCGCAAAGCCAAATAATAGTGCCCCCGCAATTATCGGCTGCGGTGTTATCGCATTAGTCAGATAATAACCGATCAACAACGGAATAAGTATCGGTTTGGTTACCTGTCGCAGCAATTCCCAATCCTTTAAACAAGAGGCCAGGTGTAAGATACCAGCGATTACAAACAAGCCCAGAAATAAACTATTCATGTCTCCCCTACCTTAAATAATTATCAAATTATCGGCTGCATTGCAGCCTTTAAAAGAAGTTGAACGTATCTATATCGAATGCTATCCTAGTCTTAATCGTCACCTTTCCTTTCTAATATGACCGAGTAATATCAATTCATATAATTTTATCATCATTCCGAGGTTAAACTTAGTTTAACTTTGTCACCACGTAAATAATGTCGGCAATTATTATCTATTTCCCATACACAACGAATAATTTTTTATTATTTAAATAAGAATTCTATGGAATTATATTCAGAATTTTTCGATAATTAAAATATGGACTAGGTAATTAAACATACTGGAGGTGTGTGCGTAATGATAACCGCTATACAGGCAGAAGCTTTTTGGAAGACATTCACCCCACTGTTAGATATTATTCCCGGAATACTTATCGGCCTAACTGATCGCGAAACCATTCTTGAAGTCGTCAGCAGCAAAGGTCTCAATATCCCTATGTTTCAGGTAGGCATGAAGCTAAGCACTTGGGGTGATCGAGGCAGTGCTAAAGCCATGAGAACCCGAGAAATTCAGTTTGAATCCATTAACACTATTGCCTTTGGATTAGATATGTTAATGCGCAGTATTCCATTTGTTGATGACAATAATCAGGTTACCGGGTCGTTATGTATCGGGGTCTTTCATCAGCATCCGATTGCTCGTGCTTTCTCTAGCTTTGCCCCGATGATCGCCAACATGTTCCCCGAAGGTGGCCTGCTCTACCTTACCGATCTGGAGAAGGTAGTTAATCTGCAGAATTCGAATAAGTTCGCCTACTCCGCGTTAAAGGTTGCTGACAAAATTGATCAGGATATTACGGCAAAGGATGCCATCAATAATCGCCGGATGTCTTTACGTGAACTTACTGACACCGATCAAGGAATACCACTGTTGTCAGTAAGTTATCCAATATTTGATGAAGAAGATACTAAAAAAGTAGTCGGTACCTTCAGCATGGTTACCCCCAAAGAGGGAGCACATGAACTAAGGAATATAGCTAGTAACCTCACCGGCAACCTGGAAGAAATGGCAGCAGTGGTGCAACAATTAGCAGCATCAGCCTCCGAGGTCATGACTAATGAGCAAAACCTTAATCAACAAATAAATGAGGTCTCTGGTTTAATTAATGAGATCAATGGTATATTGCAGTTTATCCGGCAGATAGCAGATGAAACTAAGATGTTGGGGCTTAATGCTGCCATCGAAGCTGCCCGAGCCGGTGAAGCTGGACGGGGCTTTGGTGTCGTTGCCAGCGAAATCCGCAAAATGTCTGACGAATCAAAGGATACCGTAAATCGTATTCGTACCCTCACCTCGAAAATCGAGAACAGTATCCGAGATACCATTAAGAATAGCGATTTGAACATGCGAACTAGTGAAGAGCAGGCTGCCGCTACCCAAGAAATCACCGCCAGCATTGAGGAAATAACCACTATGGCACAACACCTGGAAAAGATAACGCAAGAGAAGCTGTAAAAGAAGTTTATAAGCAAATTAATATCTTATTAAGGGGCATCTGCGGATGCCCTTTA
>JBLNAS010000090.1:0-2729 GCA_050259475.1 Methylocystaceae bacterium | reverse complement strand
AAAACCAGCAGCGATGTCCAAAATACAATTAAAAATCTGCATATTGGTGATAAGGTTGCCGTTCAGGTACTCCGGAATGAAAAGAAGGTAACTGTTCAAGTAGTCTTGCAAGAAAAACCTTAATTAGCATTCTTTTCAAAGGTGAGTTACTTGTCAATATAATATTGCCGAATTAGCTTCACTAGGGACGGTTATATACCGTCCCTTTTTCACATCTTAAAGGTATTAATTTCCTGCAAATTGGACTTGCGGTATAATAGCCCTAGGCTTATAAAGCCTAATTTACTAACCTAATATTTCCTGACATTATGATTGGAGGAACTAAATTAGTGGCTATTAAAAAAGTTGCTTTACTAACTGGTGGCGGTGACTGTCCGGGGCTAAATGCTGTTATCCGCGCCGTAACTAGGACTTGCCTGGCAAATAATATAGAGGTTGTCGGTTTTATTGATGGTTTTAAAGGGCTGGTAGAGAACGATTATATGACCTTAAACAGCAAGGCCGTATCCGGTATCCTCAATCGAGGTGGTACCATTCTCGGTACTACTAACCGAGATAACCCTTTTGAATTCCGGGTACCGGATGGAAAAGGCGGGATAAAAAAAGCCGACAAATCAGATCAGGCTATTGCTAACTTACACCAGTTAGGAGTTGAAGCTCTAGTAGTTATTGGTGGTGATGGCAGCTTGAATATTGCTTATGAATTAAATAAAAAAGGGGTTCCCGTAGTTGGAGTACCTAAAACCATAGACAATGATCTCTCGGCTACGGATGTAACCTTCGGCTTTAACACGGCAGTTGATACTGCTACTGAGGCTCTAGATCGCTTGCATACTACCGCTGAATCCCATCATCGAGTAATGATTTTGGAGGTAATGGGGCGTTATGCCGGATGGATTGCTCTTTGTGCCGGGTTAGCTGGCGGAGCCGATATTATCCTTATACCGGAGATACCATATAACCTCGATATGATTACAGCCAAAATCAGTCAACGTACAACAGAAGGCAAAAAATTTAGCATCGTGGTGGTAGCTGAGGGTGCCCATTCAGCAGGGGGGGACATGGTAGTACAGCGGCTGGTGGATAGCCATGACCCTGTTCGTTTAGGAGGTATCGGTAATCAGCTAGCTGAACAACTAGAAACCTCAACGGGTATGGAGACTAGGGTTACCGTTTTAGGTCACTTACAACGCGGCGGAGTGCCGGTAACTTATGACCGCCTATTATCGACTCGTTACGGTGTAGCGGCGGCTAAGGCCATAATCAGTGGTCTGGATGGCGTTATGGTCAGTTTACAAGGTCAAGATATTATTACCGTTCCCCTGGCTGATGCTATTGGAGAAATAAAAAAGGTACCCCCGCAAGGGGAATTAGTTAATGTTGCTCGTGCTATTGGTATTTGTGTTGGCGATTAAAGACATATTATCCAAGTAATATTCTGGCAGGAATATTCACATAATGTACCGAATGCTTTCCATAGAAGAGGAGGGGGGAGCTTACTTTGCGCTTTTCTATCAAGAAAGCCAATGGATTTGGTTGGGGGTTACTTCTGGGCGTGTTCTTTTTTGTTCCGGTGCTACTTGGCCCGCAAATTGCGTTACCAGCACCAGAAGATCACACCTTCAAGCTTCTGCTAACCGTCCCCATGTATTTTCTTTTGGTGGTTTATGTTTATGCCCTGCTGGCACTTTTAACTGTAAATTACCGGCTTGACGAAGAAACTCTCCATGTTAGATGGGGCTTCCGTCATAAAAAGATACCATTGAACACTATTACTGAAGTCATTGATTATCAAGGCAATCCCAATTTAGGTATAATGGTAGGCTACAGTTGGCCCGGTCATATCATCGGTTATTACAATCTTATCGGCTTTGGGATGGTAGACTTTTTTGCTGCTGATTGGAAGCAAGGTGCAGTTATTATTCAGTCTGATAATGGCTGTATTGCTTTAACTCCCAAGGATAAAAACGTGTTTTTGAATACCATAGCCGCTGCTACTGATAAAACTATTCAGTGTATCAGCGTTGATCAGGCGATCATAGCTAATGCTAATCTTAATGATGAAGATGATGATGAGTTGATAGAGACGGTTGACCGTCTGGATCAGGATAAAGGTTATAAGACTCTGATTAAGGTTAATATCGCTCTTATCCTAGCCCTGATCGCATATCTTGCCATCTTCTATCCTGGTTCCGACACTATATCATTAATATTAGTTTTTCCCGGGCTAGCGATATCTATCTTTGTGTTTATGTTAGGTATAGCTAGTCGGTTGTATCAAATGATGCCGACCATGGCTTACGCTATGTTTATTTTGCCGATCATGGTTTCACTTGTGTTTATCATCATTTCTATACTAATAGTTAATTATTATTAGATTAAACCGCTAGTTTAAGTTCACTTAAAGAGGGTAGGGCACCGTATAATGCTGGTGCCCTCTATTATTGCTCATAAATAGTAAGTGCCAATTTCCAAAATGGCTTTGCTAAACGGTTGATAATAGCAATAATATAGTAAAGGTTAACCGTAATATTTATTATGTAAACCAATTTAGATTTTAAGATTTAACTGAGGCTAAACTTGTAGTTAACTCTGGCTATTATATAATGAATAGATACGAAATGCCTTCTGGCAAGGAGAGATAATTAAATGCAAATTGGATTGATTGGCTTACCTCAGGTGGGAAAAACCACTCTGTTTGAGTTGATGACTGGGCAACGCGATCGTTC
>JBLNAS010000089.1:0-5255 GCA_050259475.1 Methylocystaceae bacterium | reverse complement strand
TCCGAGGTCCATACATCGGATCCCCGACCACGGGATGCTTAATATAGGCTAAATGCGTTCTAATTTGATGGGTACGCCCGGTTTCTAGCGTCACCTTTAGCAAGGTATAATCCTGATAGCGAGCCTCCACTTGGTAATGGCTCACTGCCGACCGACCCCCACGGATTACAGCCATCTTTTTACGATCTCGAGGATCACGGCCAACCGGAGCATCGATGGTGCCAATGTTAGCTGCAACCCGGCCATGGACTAAAGCGATGTATTCCCGAGTAAAATCATGTTCCTTGATGTTTTCCGCTAATTGTCGGTGGGCAATATCGTTTTTAGCGACCACCAATAAACCAGAGGTATCTTTGTCGATACGATGCACGATACCTGGTCTAAGCTCACCATTGATACCGGAGAGGTCATCCACCTGCCCTAACAAAGCATTTACTAGCGTACCCTGACGATGCCCATGGGCAGGATGTACCACCATTCCTTGCGGCTTATTAATCACCAATATATCTTCATCCTCAAAGACGATGTCGATTGGTATATCTTCAGCCACAATTTCAGTTACCACTGGTTCCGGAATATTCAATTCTAATTGATCACCAGCTTTAACTCGGTAACTGGCTCGCCGCGCCGTACCATTAACTAACAGGTGATTGGCTGACGCTAACTCCTGAATATAAGTCCGTGATAATTTGGGTAATTCGCGAGCTAATAAAGCATCCACCCGCTCTCCAGCTTGTTCTTCTTTGGTTGTTATTACTTCCACTCGTAGCACCCTAATTATCCTCCCACTGCCAGATTACCAGAAACAATAAAATTGTCCCCGCCGTGATCGCCGTATCGGCCAGATTAAAAACCGGAGGGAAAAAACTTACATTGATATAATCAATAACATAGCCCAAACGCAGGCGATCAATAAGGTTGCCCACCGCTCCCCCAGCGATGATACCCATGGCTAGATTTAATGGGGGATAATAACCCCTTAAAGCCAGATAAATACCTATTACCACCACAATTAAGGCCGAGATAACAAAGATAAACCCCTGCCCAGGCAACATCCCAAAAGCAGCCCCCGCGTTATGTACCCGTACCAAATCAAGCAGGCCAGGTATGATTTCAAATCCTTCACCTAAAGGCCATCTGCTTTCTACCATAAATTTGACTAGTTGATCACAACCAACCACTAGGGCTAGAGCCAACCAGAACTTACGCATACTACTCCCCCCAAACCCGTCTTTCTCTTTTAGGGCTATTCAAATTGTGTTCCCGTGATAATACTTAAAAACTTCTTCAACTAGTTCAGGTTAACTAAAGAGCAAGTGCCGATAAGAAAAGGCGGGCAAAACTACGCCCGCCTGGTACTTTGCTTAACTAATCAGGGAGCGACTAAGACGTTCCCGATTAACCTGATTATTATCCACCAGCTGCAGATACCTAGTTTCCAGTTCCGTCGCCTTAGATGCCGCTGATAACTTAACCGCCTTAGCCCGGCCTCCAGCTATTAACTGGTTTCGGAGTTCTTGGTCACCTAACACTCGGCATATCTGGCGTACAAACTCTTCCTGACTGTATGCCGCCAATAAGCCATCTACCCCATCCTCAACCATGTCAGGAACTCCACCCGCCCGAATCGCGACCACCGGTGTCCCGGCAGCCATAGCTTCTATTAATACCAGGCCTTGGGTTTCGGTAACCGAACCAAAAGTAAAGAGGTCCGCTCCACGGTATGCGTTAACCAGATTCTCATCACTGAGATAACCAGTAAAGATAACATCTCGCCCTACCTCGAGACCTAAGCTAGGTGCTAACGCCTTTAACTCTTCTTCCAGGGGGCCGGTAGCTACAATCACCAGTACGGTATCAGGATACTGCTCTCTAACCGATTGGAATGACTGCATCAGGAAATCTATATTCTTTTCCTTACTTAACCTTCCAACAAACAGACAGATCAACTTCTTATCATCAATCTGATAGGTATCACGCAGCCATTTATCGTTCCCTTGCTCAAACTTTCGCAAGGGAACCCCGGTAGGAATTACTGCCACTGGCGTCTGAATACCATGCTGACCCACCATATCCCGAACTTCGTTAGAAGGGGCGATAACTAAATCACATTGATTGCAAAAATGCCGACTGTATCTAACGGTGACATCCCGGGCCAAATCGCGGGCTACCGGCACATAATGTACATACTGGTCATACATGGTGTGATAGGTAAACACCAAGGGTAATTGATAACGACGCGCCACCTTTGCCCCATACAGGCCCAAAATAAATGGCGAATGGACATGCACGATATCTAGCCCTAATTTCTTGGTCACGGCATAAATGCGTGGAGATACCGGGATGGCTAACGTAAAGTTTGGATTACCTGGCGCTGGCACTGATGCAAAGCGGTGAATATTAGGTTCCTGATCTCGGTAATCAGAATAACCCGGAGCGAAAATATGCACCGTATGTCCCTTACGCTCAAGTTCATCTCTAAAAGTACAAATTGAAGTTACAACCCCGCTGGTGTAGGGTTTATAACTATCGGCAAAAATTCCGATATTCAATACCGCTCGCCTCCAGCTTTCATTGTAATAACCTTAACTATATTCACCCTGAGTCCCATCACCATCAAACTGGTAGAAAGTCTCGCCAGCTACGGTAAAACCTTGACCCTTTTCACTAATCTCTGAGAAATTAAGTACTTTCTCCTCGGAAGGTGCTGTGGCTCCACTTTCTAATTCCCGTGCGCAATCAATGCACAAACTCGCATAGGGCAAGGCCTGTAAACGAGCGACGCCAATCGGCCTTGAACAACGGGTACATACTCCATACTCTCCCTTATCTACCATCTGTAGGGAGGCATCAATATTTCGCAGAGTAGCCTCCAGGCTACTGGTGATGCCCAGGGTAGCTTCTTGTTCATAAAGCTCAGCCCCTGAGTCGGCAGGATGTTGGTCAAAGGTCGATAGTTCGTTATCAATGCTACTACTAACATCATAGAAACGTTCCCTGGTATTATGCAACTGTTGTTCGACTCTGCTTTTCTCTGCTTGCAGAACCTTTTTGGGGTCCAATTCCCATCACCTCTTTTTAAGAGTTCCCTCCCCTTAAAAATTGGATACTGACTGGGATACCACCAACTGTGCTTTAACCATTTTTACGAGATCCGCAATGATATTCGACAAAAAGGGCAGATTAAGCAATACTAGCTTCTGTAATATCCAGAGCACCAAAGCGGTGAGAATAGTAAAACCGACCGCCATGCCAAAACCACGCGAAACACCCATGATAAAGTTGATGTACAAGAGTCTTCCTGGACGCTGCATCATATCAACATACTCGGATACCCGGGCTTGTTCCCATGAAACGCCGAGTTGGTCTAGCTTGGATTCCAGACGTGCCAGCATCGACTTCTCGTTTTCCACGGCAACCTGCTCCTGTCCATTTTCATCGTCGGTCATATTACTCACCTTCTTCCTAGTTTACCCCGAATACCGGATATTCTAATCTAATTAATTAACGCCTGTAGTGGTGCTGGTATGCGTCCTCCCCGTTTGATAAAGGCCTCTGAGCTGAACTCGTTAACCTTCATAACCGGTGCCCCACCCAGCAGACCACCAAACTCCACGTAATCGCCAGTCTTTTTCCCTGGGACGGGAATAATTCGTACCGCTGTCGTTTTACGATTAATCATGCCGATGGCAGCTTCATCAGCAATAATGGCCGCAATCGTCTCCGCCGAGGTGCTGCCTGGTATCGGTATCATATCCAGACCGACTGAACAGACGCAGGTCATGGCCTCGAGCTTTTCGATAGTGAGACTGCCAGCTTCGACGGCAGCTATCATACCAGCATCTTCACTTACCGGGATAAAGGCACCCGAGAGCCCCCCGACAAAGGATGATGCCATCGCCCCACCCTTTTTAACTGCATCATTCAGCATAGCTAACGCGGCGGTTGTCCCATGCGTTCCACACCTTTCCAGACCCATAGCCTCAAGAATCATGGCGACACTATCGCCGGGTGCGGGAGTCGGTGCCAATGATAGATCGATAATACCAAAAGGAACCTGTAAACGTTGGGAAGCCACGCGTCCAACCAGCTCACCCACCCGGGTAATTTTAAACGCGGTATTTTTTATCAGGTTAGCTAGGGTACCCAGATCCACATCGGGGTGACTTTCCACAACTTTTCTCACGACTCCAGGGCCACTAATACCGATATTGATTACCGTCTCCGGTTCACCAATACCATGAAAGGCACCCGCCATGAACGGATTATCTTCGACCGCATTACAGAAGACCACCAGCTTGGCACAGCCAATACCCCCGTACTCAGCCGTTCTTTCTGCGGTAGCTTTTATAATATGACCCATCAGAGCTACGGCATCCATATTAATACCAGCCGCTGTGGTTCCGACATTGACTGATGAACAAAGGCGAGAGGTACTAGCTAAAACCTCAGGAATGGAATCGATCAACTCCCGGTCACCACGAGTAAAACCTTTATGCACCAGAGCAGAATAACCCCCCAGGAAATTGACCCCAATCTCGTGGGCGGCATTATCCAAGCATTCACCAACTCTAATGAGATCAGAACGAGTTAAGCCATCAGCCAGTAGCGCTATTGGTGTTACTGATACCCGCTTATTTATAATGGGTATGCCATACTCCTTTTCGATATCCTCCCCAACCTGAACCAGTTTCTCGGCGCAGTAGCAAATTTTATCCCGCGCTTTTCTTCCGACTTCCTCACCGGACATCCCATGGCAGTCACGCAGTGAGATACCCATAGTAATAGTTCTGATGTCCAGGTTTTCTGACCTTAGCATATGTACAGTTTCCATAACCTCATCCATGTGGTAAAGGTTAGGCACGATAAACTCCCCCTTACTGCCATAATCTCCTTAAGCCATTATTATACCAAAAAATGCCCTCTGGTGCTCCAAAGGGCATTTTTCATTTACTGTAAGCTGGAAAAGGATTCCAGTGAGCGCTGTTAGCTGAAGCGGTAAGAAACACCTTGCGAAGGCGATGCAGGTATGGGGGCGAGCACTAGCGCCCCGAAGGTAGTCCCTTGGGGGGAGGGTGCTTTTTTGCAACGAGGCAAAATATGCACCGCACCCCCGAACCTGCGAGCAAAGCAAGAGATGTTTCCATAACCACAGCCATGGAGTGAACGGATTGTTTCGTCTTATATCCTATGCATAAACTTGAATACATCCTCGTGCTGGACGGTCACCGTCATCCCGAGCTCTAACCCTTTAG
>JBLNAS010000088.1:0-2875 GCA_050259475.1 Methylocystaceae bacterium | reverse complement strand
GTTTGCCATCGGCTCCTTTAGCGGTAGTAAGCTCCAATACCGCATTAGGGCATGCCTTAATACAGGCATTACAAGCAATGCACTTGCCCATATCATATTCCAGGCAGCCACGAAAACGGGGTGCCAATTCAGGCTTCTGTTCCGGATACTGTTTAGTAATCTTTTTCTTCAAGTGATAGTCCAGGGTGATACCCAGACCCTTAAGCAATCCTTTACCGTACATCGATTAGCCCCCCCATCCTTTAAAGATATAAATGCCGGCACCAGTAGCAAAAATGTTAAACAGGCTTAATGGTATTAGAACCTTCCAACAAAAACCCATTAACCGATCAATCCGAATGCGGGGGAAAGTCCATCCCACCCACATGAAAACCCACATTAAGAAATACACCTTGAAGAAAAACCATAGCCATCCTGGCAAGAAAGGCCCACTGCCTCCCCCGAGGAAGACCGTAGTCGCCAGACCACAAACGGCAAAAAGATTAGTGTACTCCGCCAGAAAAAAGAGAGCCCAACGCATGCCAGTATATTCGGTATAAACCCCGCCAGTTAATTCTTGTTCACCTTCTGGCATATCAAAGGGCTTACGCCCCAGTTCGGCAGCAGCGGCGAACATAAAGATAAGAAATCCCAGCGGTTGCAGCAATACCAGCCAATACTTATCCTGGGCTATTAAGATATCTGACAAGCTGAGTGAACCCACTAACATCACTACCCCCAGTAGGGAGAAGGTGAGCGGGAGTTCATAAGCCACCATTTGGGCTACTGCCCGCATAGCTCCAAGCAAGGAATATTTATTATTAGAGCCCAAGCCAGCCGCCAACAAACAAACCGTAGTCACTGATCCAATCGAGAGAAAGTAAAACAACCCGATGCTTGATTGCCAAACCACCATATCCTTATTACCAAAAGGCAACACCGCATACAGCAATAAGAGCACTCCCATAAAGAACACCGGTGCCAGTTTAAACAGGATACGATCAGTGCGCGCGGGAACTATATCTTCCTTAGACAAGAGTTTTAAGGCATCAGCCACCGTTTGCAGTGTACCAAACGGCCCCAGGCGATTGGGTCCCAATCTCATCTGGATAAACCCACTAATTTTCCTCTCTAACCAGACCAAAACAATAACATTAACCGTGACAATTCCGGCAATAGCAATAAACTTGGCCAGCATTAATAAGGCATTAACCAGGGCTGGTGAGCAACCCCAAACCGTTAGCCAATCACGGAGCAATGTCGCTAGGTTCAACCACATGTTTTCCATTGTTTTAAATCTCCCCTTCAGATCGGATAACTTTTAACGATCTGATTCACCCAAAACCGGATCTAGCGAGGCCAGGTTAGCCACCAGATCCTGTATACTATAACCTTCACTGATTATCTCCAAGGCCCGCAAATTGACAAAGGAGGGGCCATGAATATGCAGGCGGTAGGGCTTATCCGTGCCATCACTGAGCAGATAATAACCTAATTCACCCTTGGCCGACTCGATCCGGGTATAGGCTTCCCCGGCTGCCGGTTTTAAACTACGGGGCACTTTACCCTTGAATTCCCCGTCAGGTAAATTTTTTAAAGCCTGTTCAATAATGCTTGCACTCTCCGAGATTTCTTCTAAGCGAATCAGATAGCGAGCCCAACAATCGCCCTCACTTTTTACTGGGATATTAAAATTAAAACGATCATAAATGCTGTAAGGCTCAACTTTACGCAAATCATAAGCGATACCAGTGGCTCGTAGATTGGGGCCAGTCACCCCCAGGTCGATGGCTAGCTCAGACGATAATCGACCTACTCCCATTACCCGCTCTCGGAACATTTCATTACCAGAAACCAGAGTATGGTATTCCTCCAGATGGGCTGGTACTTCAGCGAGAAACTGCCTTACAGCCGGGAAAAACTCATCCGGCAAATCTTCAGCTACGCCGCCAAATCGCATATAAGTGGTGATCATACGAGAACCCGTAGTTATTTCAAACAGTTTGAGTATTTTTTCGCGATCACGAAAAGCATAAATCAAAGCGGTGGTCGCTCCGAGGTCGATACAAAAGCTGCCAAAAAACAGAAGATGCGAAGCGATACGGGAAAGCTCACCCATGATTACTCGGATGTACTCAGCCCGTTCTGGTACTTCGATACCCGCTAGCTTCTCAACCGCCAAACAATAACCCCAAGTCGGCAGCTGACTGGCCAAATAATCAAGGCGTGAGGTGAAAGGAATAAAATGCTGATAAGTCCGCTGCTCAGCTAAATACTCCATACCCCGATGAACATAACCCAAGTGGACAGTAGCTTTCTTTACGATTTCTCCGCTTAATTCCGCTTCCACATGCAGTCCGCCATGAGTGCTGGGATGTTGTGGCCCAATATTGATAACCAAGTTTTCACTGGTCATTATACTTGCCTCCCCCCTTGATAATCCTTGCGCAAGGGGTGCCCCTCAAATTCCTCAGGCAGCAAAATACGAGAAATTGAACGCCCACTAAAACTGATTCCCATGAGGTCATAAATCTCTCGTTCCTGCCAATCAGCCGCTCCCCAGAGCGATTTTACCGTCGGCAAGCAAGCATTATCACGCTCAACATTTACCTTTACTACCAGCTGCCGGTTATCCGGCAGGGAATGGACTCGATAAATAACGGTGAAGCCGTCTTTATTATCTACGGCCATCATATCAGCTAGATAATTAAACCCGTATTCAGCTTTAAGCGTACTCAATGTGGTAAGTAAGCTTTTTGCCTCGACTATAATTGTGGCATCAAAACGGCTCTCCAGCGCGCTTATATCGGGGAATTTACTAATTAGTACCGAAACTAACTCCTGGCCCGAGAGCCTATCCATAGTTTTTCCCTCCATAAGCTGGATTCATAACTTT
>JBLNAS010000087.1:0-5263 GCA_050259475.1 Methylocystaceae bacterium | reverse complement strand
TGATTTGGTGGTATCGGGAATTAATCGGGGGGCTAATTTAGGAACTGATGTCTTATACTCCGGAACAGTATCAGCAGCAGTAGAGGGTGTCATAATGGGTATCCCTTCGATTGCGGTATCGTTGACCACCTTCGATCACGAAGCTAACTATGATTTTGCTGCTCGTTATACACGAGCTCTGATTAGAGTGTTAAGCGAAACCGGTATTGATAAAAACACATTGGTTAATGTCAATATTCCGGATTTACCCCAGGAAAAGATTAAAGGTACTCGGATTACTCGACTAGGGTCTCGGCGCTATGAGAACATGTTTGAAAAGCATGTTGACCCCCGTGGTCGTACTTACTATTGGCTGGGGGGCGATATTATCGAAGAACAACAAGAACCAGATAGTGATGTGGCCGCCATAACTGACCAGTTTATATCGGTTACACCTATTCATTTTGATCTGACTGATTACCGACTAATGGCCGAGTTTAAAGAAAAATTCAGCCAATATCTCTAAGCAAAAAAATGATGGTAATTAAAAACATTCACACAATAGAAGGATTTTAGGCCGAAGCGACTAATTATTAGACTTATCTGTGCATTTTTCGTAACTTGAACAGGAGGGAATTTAATGAAGGTTTACCCGACAGAAAAAGTTCGTAACCTGGCTATAGTCGGCCACGGTGGCACTGGTAAAACAGCAATTACTGAAGCTATGCTCTTTGTAACCGGTGTGACCACACGGCTAGGAAAAGTTGATGAGGGTAATACCGTATCCGATTTCAGCCCCGAGGAAATTAAACGCAAGATCAGCATCAACACTTCCCTGGTGCCTTGCGAGTACCGGGATCATAAAATAAATGTGCTCGATACCCCTGGTTTCGCAGACTTTATTGGTGATGTCTATGGTGCGCTCCGGGTAGCTGATAGTGTAGTCTTTGCGGTATCAGCGACAGCTGGCGTTGAGGTTATGACGGAAATCATCTGGGAACAAACAGAAGGTATGCCAAAACTAGTAGTGATCAATCGCTTGGATAAGGAAAATGCTGATTATTACAAATGTATTGATGGACTAAAAAGTATGTTCTCAGAAAACATTGTTCCGGTACAATTACCTATCGGTTCTGAAGCCAATTTTAAAGGTGTAGTTGATCTCTTACGAATGAAAGCATTAATGTTTGACCAGAAAACTGGCAAGTATACCGAAGAGAGTATTCCAGCTGACTTAGCTGATGATGCCGAACTGTATCGCGCGCAGTTGATGGAGGCTGCTGCTGAGGGTGATGATGATCTGCTCAGCAAATTCTTGGAAGGCGAAGAATTAACCGATGATGAAGTAGTTGTTGGTCTTAAAGGAGCGGTTCGGCAGGGAAGTGCCGTATGTGTTTTCTGTACCTCAGCCACTCAATTGATCGGGATTAGTTCTTTTATGGACTTCCTGGTTGAATGTGCTCCCAATCCCAGTGAAGCTGCCGGCAAGGATTTAAGTAAAGATCCCTTTGCCGCCTTAATCTTCAAGACCATTGCTGACCCCTATGTGGGCAAATTGAGTTTGTTTAAAGTTATGGGTGGTACTTTTAAAATCGACACCCTGTACAATTCTAATAAAGAAAAAGATGAGAAGGTTGGCCAACTTTTAGTGCTGCGAGGTAAAGAACAGCAGACGGTCACGGAAATGTTGGCCGGAGATCTTGGTGCCATATCTAAATTGGTTGTAACCAGCACTGGAGATACGCTTTCGGCTAAAGCCCATCCAATTACTTTAGAAGGTATAAGTTTCCCCGCCGCGCTCTTTGCGCAGGCGATTGAGCCTAAGAGCAAGGGTGACGAAGACAAGTTGGGGAATGCCTTATCCCGTTTGAAGGAAGAAGATCCTACTATATCCGTGGAAAAGACTACTGATACTAAGCAAACCGTGTTGCGTACCATGGGCGAAACCCATGCTGATATCATCGTTGATCGGCTGAAAACTAAGTTCGGGGTTGAAGTGGTAATCAAAGCGATGAAGATTCCTTACCGTGAGACTATCCGTTCAACAGTACAGGTAGAAGGTAAACATAAAAAGCAATCAGGTGGTCATGGCCAGTACGGACATGTTTGGATGCGTTTTGAACCCCTTCCGGATAAAGATTTTGAATTTGGTGAAGAGATATTTGGTGGTTCGGTACCTAGGAACTATGTACCGGCTGTTGAAAAGGGTATCCGTGAATCTTTGTCCGAGGGCGTTTTGGCAGGTTATCCGGTGACTAACCTTAAAGCTATTATCTACGACGGCTCATTCCATCCCGTTGATTCGTCAGAAATGGCCTTTAAGATTGCGGCCAATCTGGCTTACAAAAAGGGAGTCGAGATGGCAAAGCCAGTTCTTTTGGAACCGGTGATGAGTGTTGAAGTTATTGTGCCTGAGCAATTCATGGGTGACATTATTGGTGACTTTAATACTAAGCGTGGGCGAGTGGCCGGTATGGAATCAGCAGGTAAGGGACGGCAAAAGATTAAAGCCCATGTCCCCTTAGCAGAAATGATGAAATATGCCATTGATCTAAAGTCGATCACCCAAGGGCGGGGTTACTATACCATGGAATTTTCCAACTATGATGAGGTACCTGGAAATGTAGCTGAAAAGATCATTGAGAAAGCCCGCAAGGAAAAAGCGGAAGAAAAATAAGCCAGATAGCAGAAAACCCCCCTAGTTGGTCTAAAAGCCAACTGGGGGGGTTTTTAACGTCGAATACAGAGGATGCTGATTTTTACCTAGAACTAGAATTAAGAAGGGTCACTGGCGGCGGCTTCCTCAGCGTCTTCAGATTCACGAACTAGTTTCTTAAGATCCATGATTCGATCTTGAGCAGCACGATTGACGGCTTCATTACCACCACGCCGTACGACAGCATTGCGAAAATGTTTGAGGGCTTCTTCCTTATTGTTTAAACGTAGAGCGAGTTCGCCCATCAGACAGCAGAGACGCTGATCTTGTTCCACTGCCGAGTCACGTCGGCCGTTGAAATACCCATCACTAAATCCCGCTAGTGCTTTTTCCGCCGCCACCAAAGATAATTGTTCGTCCCCGGCATCCTGATATAACCAGGCCAGCCGGAGCCAAATCTTAGCTAGCCGAACCTGATCTACTTTCATAAATTGCAAGGTTTGTAGATTTAGGTAGTAGGAGGCCAATACTTGATCCATGGTACGGGGGGAAGTAAATTTAAAGGGGAACTTGGTTCTTATGTCGCTCATTCCCGCCATAATCATTTTCTTTTGGGATTCGAGTAACTGATTATAATCAAAATTTAAATTCGCATAGTAACAATAGGGGCAAATCCATACCGCATACCAGAGTGGTTCAACATCAACAAAATGTTGGCGAAAATCGGCATCAATATTTTTCACCCGTAGTTTTGATGAACGGAGCATTTTAGTTTCAAAACCCTGACCACATACCGGGCAGGTTACCTTGCGATCAAAAAGATAACCATCATCAACACTGCCGGCACTAATATTGTAGGCCTTGTGGCCTTCGAGGAAGAGTGAGGAATGAATTGGCAGCGGTGCCGTAGTCGGTTTAGACACAGGTTCATTATCAGCGGTAATTAGCTCCTTGTGTTCGCGTTTAATTTTCGTCATATCTTCATTAAGCTGCCGGATACGCCCGCTGAGACCTTTCATAATCCGCAACGCCATGTCTGGTTGTTCAGCCATCACCGTCGAAAAGTTATTAGCGGTAATAACGATTACAGTACTATCTTCCAAGGCTTGGATCGATGCACTGCGGGGGAGGCCCTCCAGTAATGACATCTCACCGAAGAAATCTCCCGGTCCCAATTTACAGATTGAAATGGGGAAACCTTCTACTCCGTTGGTATAGACATGAACCTTGCCGGCTAATATTATGAACATTTCAGTCCCAGTTTCACTCTCAAAAAAGAAAACTTCATCAGTAGCATATTTGCGTACTGAACCTGACCGCGCCAACTTAATAATATCAACCATTTGCTATCCTCCGTCTCCCGACATCTTAAAACTATAATTATTATAGTTTAACCCTACTACTAATGGAACGTTCTTCCTGCAGGTTTCCGTTAAACAAATGCCTAATAATAAGATAAGAATTCTCAGTCCATAAAGAAATTACTATTAGCATTTATACTCATCTGAAAGGAAGAAACAACTTGCCGATACAATACGCTAGTTGTCCCCTAGATTGTTTTGATGGTTGTCGCTTTAAAGTACAGCTACAAAATGATCGGATAACTAAAATCGAGGGTGATCCAGAACACCCGGTTACAGCAGGATTTATTTGTGCTAAAGGCCGTAACCACTTAACTCGTTTATACAGTGCAGAGCGAATAATTAATCCTTTAGTTCGAGATGATGGGGTTTTAAAACCAATATCAATGGATAACGCTTTGAATTTAATGGCTGACCGCATTCACCAAGTGGTTAATGAGTATGGCAGTACCGCCATCATGCACTATTCTGGTTCCGGCTCGAGTGGTCTATTGCATGATTTGGGTTTGCGTTTTTTTAACGCTTTAGGTGGTGTGACCTTGACTGAGGGTAGCATTTGTTGGGGTAGTGGTTTAACCGCTCAAAAGCTGGATTTTGGTCAACCAAAAGCACATTCCTGGGATGATCTTATTAACTCTAAGCTCATTGTTTTGTGGGGCCGTGATCCCCATACCACTAATCAACATTTATGGCCTTATATTGAAAAAGCTAGACAAAAGGGAGCAAGGTTAATGGTGGTTAACCCCTTACTAACCTCCGCTAGTAAGCATGCTGATTTGGTTCTGCGTCCTCACCCTGGTTCGGATGGGATACTAGCCTTAACGATGGCTCAAATAATTATCAGCGAGGGTTTAATAGCCCATAGCTTTATTGAACAGTTCACAACAGGCTATGAAGAATTTTACACATTAGCCCATAATATTTCCTTCGATGAAGCAGTTATATCAACCGGATTAACAGAAGCTGAAATCAGAATGGCGGCTCAGCTTTACGCCAGCTGTCAGCCAGCCTCAATTCTGTTTGGGTATGGTTTACAACGCTATGCCAATGGTGGTCATACCGTGCGCTATATTGATGCTCTGGCTGCCCTGACCGGTAATCTAGGGGTAGCCGGTGGAGGAGCCAATTATGCCAACCAAGTCTGGGGGAAGGATTTAAATGATATCACTGGTGCTACTTTGGCTAAAACTGAACGTCGGTTACCGATGTCTTCATTAGCAACTGCGATGATGTCAACGACAGATCCTCCCCTGCAGATGGTTAATAT